>CAYORD010000026.1:0-8214 GCA_964406265.1 uncultured Candidatus Saccharibacteria bacterium
TGAAATACGAATATACCGTGATGATTGAGAAGGAACGCAACACCGCACCGGAGTACCAAGTGCAAGAGCGTTTGAAAGAAGAATTCGCTGACTGGGAAGTTGTGTCTGCAAGAACAGATGCAGGTTCGCCGTTCAAAGGAACGGACGGACTCAGTCATGTGTATTACACAACAACAGTGGTGTTGCGTCGCCTCAAAATTGAGACGAAACACACTACTGCGGCACTCACCGCCGAATGTAAAGCGTGAGCTGTTTTGCGGAGCCGAGTGGTCGTCAGTTCGCGCTTCAGTGAAAAAAGCGGAAGGAGGTATTGCCATGGGCATGCTCCAGACCAATGAGGTCCCGTTCAATCCATCGGTTCATTCCGATTGGAAAACTAGACCCTCGTTGGTTGTGGACGAGCCCGAACTTCCAGGAGAACGCGCCTACAAACTGTTGAAAGACAGCGAGGGCATGTACTTCTGGAACGGTAGCCGTCTGTATCGGTTTCTCTTGTTCCAAGGCAACAGTGTCTTGGTCAAAGATATTGAGACAGGCGCGCCGGGAGTTGAAACTATCCATGGTCGTGCAACTTGGTCCCGCTTAACGCTGGACTGCTTGTTGTTCGGAAATGAGAAGTAGTTCAATTCTACTCGGGTTCGTATGCTGAAGGACGGCGCCACCTTCAACACAGAAGCGCCAATCGTTGTCACCTTTCTAAAAGCGTGAGGTTCGCATGCAGTGCGCTGGGAAAAGCGGCTTCCCGAGAAAAAATAGTCGCATACCAACCGTCGGACTTCTCCGGCGGTTTTTTATCTCCGCGTTTCTTTTACGCAGAGATTGTGCTATATTACTTTGCATGCCGATACCACCGCTGATTGCCGCACGGGTTATTGCGTATGTATTACAGACCGCGCGGCGCGCATACCGCATGGGACGAGTCGTCCAAAAGTTTGTCGCAAGGAAGTTTGGAAAATATGTGGTAGAAATAGAACGAAGGGGCATAGTCGGCGCAGATGGCGGTCTGTCTCAGGTGGTTCGTTTTCTCCTGAAGGATAAAACGCAGGAGGCATGTCATGTCGTCGTCAAAGGAGGGAAAGTCATTCATCAACATATTTTTAAATAAAGTGTGAAAAAGCAAATGAAACAAGTGATAGAGGCGCGCAAAAATGCAGTCCTCGCGTTTATCAAAGAGGGTGCGCGCACGGACCTTATCGAGCGGGAGATTGCGCTCCTTGCTATTGATATTGTGCTTGCTCTGTGGACCGAAAAACTGGCGAAAGCAGGATGCCGCTGTTTTAAGGAGATTGAATTCGCAATGACGGGTACACTGCGGAAGAAGTTGAGTGAAGAAACCCGCGATCTTATGAACGAAATGCTTCTTTTGGACGAGCTGGGAAAAAAGTATGGGCCAATCTTAACCTTGGCGTTTGATTTGGCGCAAAAAATTATCGGAGGGCAAGGAAGCCGCATACTCGCAGGAATGAAATTTCCCGCAGTTTCTTTGGCTTAGAAATCATCTCATTTCTGAATTTGGATTTGGTGATTTAGATATTGTTTGGGATTTACCTGCCCGCCGATTGGCAGGCGAGGTGTTTTGGTATTGGATTTTCCTTCATTAAACGGACTTCCGTTATGAGCTTCGCCGCTTTGTCCGCGCGCGGCGCGGCGATTTCCTGTTCCATTACATCTAGAATTTTGAGCCGCGCCGCGCGCGCTTTCTCAAACGCTTCCGCGAGAATCGCAAGCGGTACGCCGTCCATCTTCACATCCATCTGCGCCGCCGTCACACCCTTGCGCGTCCCCGCAATTTTCAAATCCATATCGCCATAATGGTCCTCCACATCCTGAATGTCGGTTAGCACGCGGTATTCTTTTTCGTTTTTAAAAATGAGCCCCATCGCCACTCCCGCAACGGAAGCAGAAATAGGCACTCCCCCGTCCATAAGCGCAAGGGTTGCGGCGCACACGCTTCCCATTGATGTTGAGCCGCTTGAAGCGAGCGTTTCTGAAACCACACGAATCGTGTGCGGAAATTTTTCTTGCGAAGGAATCACGGGCAGAAGCGCTTTCTCGGCCAGGGCCCCGTGGCCGATCATACGCCGATTGGTCCCGAGCCGCCCCGTTTCGCCGGTAGAAAACGGCGGGAAATTGTAATGATGCATAAAGTGTTTTTTGCCCCCGTGGTGCTCTATGCCCTCCAATGTTTGCGCGTCATCTAGCCCTCCTACGGTAAGCACCGAAAGGACATGCGTCCCGCCGCGGTAGAAGAGCCCCGTGCCGTGGAGTGCGGGCGAAACACCGCCCGCTTGCGCAAAGAGCGGCCGCAGTTCGTCCGGCGCGCGCCCGTCGGGGCGCGCGCCTCTTTCAAGAATCTCTCGGCGAAGCGCCACCGCCTCTTTCTGCGCCGTGCGCCCCTCGGGCGATACTTCAGGAAACTTCATATTCCGTTTTGTTTTGCCTATTTCTTCGATTATCTTTTCTTGCCATTTTTGCAGCGTTGCAATGTCCTTTTGCGCCCGTTGAAGCAGGGTGAGAATCGTTTTTTCCTCCGTCTCTTTTCCGTTCATCTCAATCATATTAATTTTTTCATCTCTGCCGCAGGCAACGAGGTTCTGCGCCCCATCGGCAATCCTCACCACGGATACCGGCCCGTTCCACGGAATGTCGGAAACGCCGAGCGCAAGCGAGGCGCCTAGCATGCCAAGCACATCCAGGCGCGCTTCGCCGAGCGAAAGCACGAGCACAACCACCTGTATGTTGTTTCTGATGCGCTGGTCAAAAAGCGGCCGAATCGTGCGGTCAATGATGCGTCCCGCAAGCACCGCTTCATCGGTCGGCCTCCCTTCCCGCCGTACGAAACTGCTTCCGAGGATGGCACCAACCGCATAAAACCGCTCCTCGTAATCAACGGTGAGCGGTATATAATCCAAACTCTCCTCACTGTCTTTCTCCATCACAGCAGTAACGAGCACCGTTGTTTCACCGGAACGCACAATCACCGAGCCATTCGCATTTTCCGCAAGGTCGCTAAACTCCGCCGTAATTTTCTTTCCGCCGATTTCAATAGAATATTCCTTCTTCTGCATGCACACAGTGTAACATTGTCGCGCAGTTTTGCTAACCAATCAACTCCCCCCTTCTATTTTCCATTGTTTTCCTTCCGCTCCCGTTCAGTGTATTTAACGGTAAGATATGCCGCAAGAATGCAGAACGCCACAATGGAGAATCCAAGAATTGTTTGTAGTGTTTCACTCATACAGATTGGAATTACATGCGAGGACTATGCCGCACCGCATATATGAATATTACAGTGGCGTAGACCCCTATTGCAATGAATATCCAAAATAGTTCCATACGCTTATTTTATCAGATATATGCTAAAAGCAAAAACAACGCCGGTGATAATAATGCCCATAAGGCAAGCGGTAAGCGATACCGTTTGGGCGCCGATGGGCACGAAAAATCCAAGAACAGTTGCCGCAAAAATTAATTTTGAAATATCCGAAAGATATTTTGATATTGCTCGCAACTGTTCCCCGGTCAAGTTCATGGTGGTACTTGAGTATTACCGTCTTCGTCCGCCACTCCCGAGCAAGTACTTGCGCGGGTTTTCATCCAAATCCGTAAATTCATCCGCCGCCTCAATTAGTTTTCCAGAAGTTGATTTGCCGAACGATACCAACTCCACTTGGCACCCATTCATTTGAAGATACTTCACGAGCGGCACGAAGTCGCCGTCGCCCGATGCGATAATCACGACATCCACTTTCGGCGCGATCGACACCGCATCAATCGCAAGCCCAACATCCCAGTCGGCCTTCTTCGCGCCGCTGCCGAATATCTGCAAGGGCTTTGTTTTGGTTTCAATGCCGACTTTCGCGAGCGCTTCAAAAAAGCTTTTCTCTTCCCCGCTTTCAGTCGTAATCACATACGCAAGCGCGCGAACAAGCGAACGGCCCGCGAGCGCGTCCTTCACCACCTGCCCGAAGTTTACATTCGCGCGGTACAAGTTTTTTGCGCAATGGTACAGGTTCTGCGTATCAATAAATACGCCCACGCGCTGGTTTTTGTGTTTGATAACGCTCATTACTTTTTGAGTTCCAACTTCCGCACCACTGCAGTATACCGCTTCGGATACTTTCTTTGAAGATAGCGCAAGTGCGTTTGGCGGTCGGCAACCATACCAAGGAGCCCACGGCGCGAGTGGATATCTTTCTTATGCGTTTTCAAATGCTTCGTCAGTTCTTCAATCCGGCGCGACAAAATGCCGACCTGCACTTCCGCAGAGCCGGTATCTTTTTCGTGTATCCCCACTTCTTTTATAATATTCAGCTTTTTTCGTTTGGTTATCATATATAGGTGAAAGTATAGCACAAATCATTTTATTTTGCAACTACATAATACAGCAACACAAATCATAAAGGACATCAAGACATTTCTAAAGGACAACTTCGCAATTTCTAAAGGACATTTGTCCTTTAGAAATGTCCTTTATGAACCCTTATATGTCCTTTAGAAGTGTGTTGTAGTGTCTTTTATTGGTGTTTATCCACAGTTTCTAAAGGACATGTCCTTTACACAAATGTCCTTTATAAACTAAAATGTCCTTTAGAGCACTTTTGTCCTTTGACAGCAATGTATTTTCATCAGTGCATGACCTTTTTGTTTTATTAGTTAACAGTCACGCCCTGATGTTACACGGGAAACATTCCCGCCCTCACTACCCAGAAAATATATTCTCACTCACACATCTTGGAATAGTATTTTTCTAGGCCCTCCGTTTTTTTGTTTCCCCATCTCCTTTACCGCCTAGTCGCTGAGTGGTTGCGAAAACTGCTCAAAATGATTAGGCGGTTTTTTTTGATACAGATGTTTCATGTGTAACAAAGCGTTATTTTACCCAGTATCTCTCTCGTATTTCATTTACCGTTGCCTCCTCCGTCTCAATCCGCTTATCTTTTCCCTGTTTTCCCAGTTTCTCAAGTTCTTTGTCAGAAAGCGCTGATAATTCAACAGTTCTTTGAGATAGATATTCTTTGGTATTCTTTTTTGGGTCTTCAAGTACTTCCTCAAGGAGCGCGTGGAGAATGAAACCAATTTTCTGGCTTGGCGATATTTTGGCGATTTCCATCACCTCTCCACCCTTTATTTTCAACATTCCAACGGTTATCGGGTCGTGCATTACTTCTTCTATAAGAGAATGGTACTTACGGAGGCGGTAAGGGCTTTCTTTCGGTCTTCCGGTTCCTATTCTATCGCAAGCGCGAACATTCATAAGGTCCCAAATGTTTTCCTTCCCTACATTCATCAGGAGCCGGCGAACTGCCGATTGGGTAATAATCTCGGTATCAGAGAAAAACATATGCCAACGCACCAGTTTCGTAACCTTTTCAACAAGTTTCATGGGAAACTTTAGCCGCTCCAATATCCTTCCTGCAACACGCGCGCCGGTTACATCGTGTCCGTAGAATGTCCAATCCTTCTTTTCTTCTGACCATCGGCGTGTTTCCGGCTTTGATATGTCGTGTAACAAGGCGGCAAGCCGAACTTCCAAGGGGAATCCTTTTTTCGCGCTATGCGCAATAGTTCGTAAAAGATGTTCGCCCACATCAAAGGAGTGCGCTTTGTTCTGTTTCACATGAAACGCCTTCTCCAGTTCAGGTATAAAGTGTTGTAAAAGCCCAAGTTTACTGCAAAGCATAATCCCTTCCATCGGGCGGCTGGACATAAGTATTTTGGTAAACTCATCACGGATTCTCTCAGCGGCTATTCTCTTAAGTAGTTCGTTGTGTTTGAAGATTGCGTCTGCCGTTTCATTTTCAATGGTAAAACCAAGCTCTGCGGCTATCCGGACGGCGCGCAAAAGGCGCAATCCATCCTCCGAAAAGCGCCCCAAAGGGTTCCCGACTGTCTTTATAAGGCCTTTTTTGATGTCTTCTTGTCCTTTATAGGGGTCTGTAATATGTCCTTTATGATTTTTATTTTGTCCTTTAGAATTATAAAGGACATCTTCTTTTTCATAACGGACATTAATCTGTCCTTTATGAATTTTTTCGTGTCCTTTAGAAATGTCCTTTATAACCTTGACTATGGGTTCAATCTTTAGCGCAATGGCGTTTATTGTGAAGTCGCGGCGCTTGAGGTCGTCTTCAATATTTTTGCTGAACGACACCGAATCTGGTCGTCTATTGTCTCCATACGCTCCCTCAAGCCGATAGGGAGTAACTTCAACGACCTTAAGTGTCGGGTCTTCGGATGCAGTAACAACGCCAACCGTGCCGTATTCGTTTTCGTAGAAGGTTTCTTTGAAGATTTTTTGGATTTCTTCCGGTTTTGCATTGGTGGTAATGTCCCAATCGGTCGGCTTTCGTCCTACGAGCAGATCGCGGACGCATCCTCCGACCAAATGTGCCTCAAAACCAGCGTTTTCAAGGGTTTCGGCGACTTCCGCAACTTCATTTGGAATCTCAAACGAATCTTTGTTTTTAGTCATTTTTTGGTACGCGCCCGCCAGGATTCGAACCCGGAATAACGGTTCCGAAGACCGTTGTGATATCCATTTCACCACGGGCGCAGTGATTATTGGTAATGCTCTTATACTACCAAAATTAAACGCTTTTGTGTTATCTGTATTTCTTGTTATGATTTCATTTGCGCGGGCATAGTTTAGTGGTAGAACATCTGGTTGCCAATCAGATAGTGGGAGTTCGATTCTCCCTGCCCGCAAAACGCTCTAAAGGACAAAACTGGGGATAAGTCGGGGGATATGTGTATAACGGACAAGTTGATTTTTGCTAATGTCCTTTTGGAAAGGTTGAGAAATAAGGGTTTTTAATAAAGGACACTGTTTTGTGTCCGTTATAAGCAAAAAAATGTCTGAAAGAGGAAAAGAGGGGCATTTGAAGGTGGGGAAGGTGGGGGAGGAGGTTGCGGCGAGGTTTTTGGTGCAAGACGGGTTTGAAATCAAGGAGCGCAATTATTCCAAAAAATGGGGCGAGTTGGATATTGTGGCGGTTAAAAATGGCAAACTACATTTTGTAGAAGTGAAAACATTGTCGTGGGACAGTACAACAGGGGAGAGCACCGAGCGTATAGGAAGGTACAGGCCTGAGGCCAATATGCATCCGCAGAAACTCAAGCGGCTTGCACGGATTGTGGAGAGTTACCTTGCGAGCAAGCGGCGCGCGGGAGGGATGCCATGGCAATTCGATGTCGCCGCCGTGTTTTTGGATATGGATGCGCGACAAGCAAAAATAAAAATGCTTTGTGATCTTATTCTTCCAGCGCGGTAGACACAAAAACCGCGGGCATACATTTCTCAGAGCACACAAATTTTCTTGCTAGAAAATTTGCTCGTTTTCGCGCCGTCGCGCTCAAAAGGCTCTTCAAAATGTATGCCCGCGGTTTTCTTTGTGTGTTATGATGCTCGCTAACGGGGCGTAGTATAGTGGTAGTATATACGCTTTGGGAGCGTACGGTCCGGGTTCGATTCCCGGCGCCCCGATTATACAAAAATAAAAACCCGCTTTTGAAAAAAGCGGGCTTCGTCACAGCTGAAGATGTAATTGCCTTCGCGGCCTCCATAGGAAAAATATTTCTCTGTCTCCCTCTCGTTCCGTATATCCTTCTTTGCAAAATATCTTTCTTTTAATGGCGCACTCAAAAATATGGCGGTTGTATTGTGCTTTAATGCCCTGCCATTTTTCAGACGCAATCGGTTCGCGGCGTTCAACCCCGATGAGTTCCGACAACTGGTATGTAGATTGGTCTATGAACCGAAGCTCTTCAACAAGACACCTTTTTGCGCCTTCTTGTGGCGTTTCTCCGCGCTTCAATGTCTCCGCGATCCCGTTGAAGTTTTTACGGCACAATGTTTTTCCATTCTGAAACACCTGCCGGTCTTCGTATAGCTCAAGCCATTTTCGTTTGAACCGGTGAGTCACAATTACCACAACTGCGTGCACTTCCACCACTAGTTCAATTCCATCGCAGATGAAAAACTGGTCTTCATCCGCGTAACGCAAAAAGTCCTCTAATGACCTGTTGTTTCCTGTACCCCATTTCCATAGAGGTATCCGATGTTTCGTTAAGGTTTCTATAATTTTCTGCCTTTCAGTATCGTTCATTAACCCTCCTTGTGTGCTTTTTTCTTCCTTTTTTATACTCTTTTTTGAGGTTTTTGCAATAGAAGCGTTAGAGTGAGCCAAAACCCTACGTGCTACCCTGATGATA
>CAYORD010000027.1:0-7447 GCA_964406265.1 uncultured Candidatus Saccharibacteria bacterium
GCAAAGTGAAAGATTGTTTGATCGGAAATCTTTATTTGTCGCTGGAATCCACAGATGAACTTGCTGAGTTTTACGGAATGCAGGAGGTCTTGCGGAAGGATTTAAAACAACCTGATGACATCGCTAAAGAAATTGAGAAAGTAGAAAGCAGGAATGTGCAAGAAGTTGCCCGCCTTATCTTCAAACCCGAGCGGCTGAATCTCGCCGTCGTCGGGCAGGCACCTGCCGAAACGCGCTTGCGGGAGGTTTTGACGCTGTAGGGTGGTGTGCTATACTCTACTTTATAGTATGAATACACAAAAAGGATTATCGCCAATCGTTTGGGTTATTATTGTTGCCGTCGTTCTTGGTGGTGGGTATGTTGCATTTAGGATGGTCAATTTTATTAATACAGTTGAGCAATCAGCCGATGCAGCGCGACTGCAGGTGCAAAACACGAAGATTCTCGCGAATATTGGGAGCTATCAAACGGCGTTAGATCTTTACAAAACACAATACGGGTACTATCCAGATAAACTGGAAAGAGTGTTTGAAGCACGCATACTGCAACACACCATTGTTTTTGACGAAATACAATCTGCTATTGATTATTCTTCTAGAAATAAAGGAAGTGATTATATAATTCAAGTGCAACTGCCAGATGGCACCCTTAAGGAATTTAGCCCAGGAAGGCGACCTTAGACAGACTTTTTCAATCACACTAAATCTTTAAATTCACAAAATAATGTGCTAGTATTTGGATGTGAAATTGCAGTTTACGAACCACGCGAAGTATCGTTTGTTTCTAGAGCGCAATATTTTGGTTGATGAAATCAAAAAAGTTATCCGCGAATCCGACAGTGTTATTTCTCTTCCAGACGGCGTAGAAAAATGCCTAAAAGAAACCGAGAAAGGTGTACTCGTGGTGGTATATAAAAAAGAGAAAGGCGCATATGTAATCATAACGGCGTATTTCAAATAAATTATGAAAATCACTTACGACAAAAAAGCAGACGCGATGTATATATATTTTCAAAAAGGCAAGAAAGTTGCCCGCACGATTGAGTTGGCTGATTTATTAATTGCCGATTTAGATAAACTCGGCAAAGTTATTGGGATTGAAGTACTGTGTGCGTCTCGGCAACTTATGCGAAGAATGAGAAGCAAAAAAGAAAAATCTGTTCGTAATTTCAGTAGTGTGAATGTGCCTATACCTGTGTTTGCATAGTGTTGGTTAATTGTTTTTGCACAAAGTCGTGCTATTCTATAACTATATGGAAACTTCTCCCAACTTCTCACTGTCTGCCGGTACGATTGCGAAAATAATTGCAGTCGGAGTACTCGCGTGGGCGCTCTTTTATTTGCGCGATGTCGTACTGGTCGTACTTACCGCCGTCGTACTCGCGTCTGCAATAGAGCCATTTACGCGCACGCTTCGTAAGTGGCATATCGCGCGCTTACCCGCCGTTATCTTTATCTATCTCATTTTCGCACTTGTTGCTGTCGCTATCTTCTATTTTATAGTACCGGCGCTCGTGTCTGATGTTGTAAATTTGCTTGGAAATGTACCGATACTCCTTGATACTCTATCTGCGTGGAGTCCTTTTGGGGCGGGCACAGCGCTTAATGCGGTTGGAGACGGTAGTGGGGGTCTTGCTGCAGGCAAACTGGCATTTAGCGATATGGTGGAGGCGTTCCGTATTGTAGCAGCGAATGTATCGGAAGGGTTTCTCCCCACGCTTTCGGTATTTTTCGGCGGCGCCATTTCATTCATACTAATCATTGTGCTTTCATTTTATCTTGCGGTGCAGGAAGACGGTATCGCAAAATTTTTGGGCATCGTTACGCCCGTAAGACACGAAACATATGTCATCGGGCTCTGGCGCCGCGCGCAGGAAAAAATTGGGCTATGGATGCAAGGACAACTTCTCCTTGCGGTACTGGTTGGTATTCTCGTGTACCTCGGTCTAACTGTGCTCGGTATTGAAAACGCGCTCGCACTTGCATTCCTTGCCGCGGTAATGGAAACGATTCCGCTTTTCGGTCCGATTATTGCCGCCATACCCGCGGTTGCCGCGGCATATCTTTTTGGCGGTGTGCAGTCCGGTCTTTTGGTTATTGGTCTATACTTGATTATCCAACAGTTTGAGAATCACTTGTTCTATCCGCTCGTCGTAAAGAAAATCGTCGGGGTGCCACCCATTCTTGTTATTCTTTCTTTAATTATCGGCGCGAAACTTGCCGGCTTTTTAGGGCTGCTTCTCTCCGTGCCTCTTGCGACGACGGTTATGGAATATTTAAACGACCGGGAACGTCGCAAGATTTCCACCCCACCTGCGCATGCGTAACGCTTCGTATATTACGACACCGATTTTTTACCCGAACGCAAAACCCCACCTCGGGCACGCGTACACCGCAACGGTTGCGGATATTTTGGCGCGCCACCTAAGAGCCGTAGGCGATGATGTATATTTCTTGACCGGTGTTGATGAAAATACGGAGAAGGTCGCGCGCGCGGCGCGCGCGGCGGGGCAGGAGACGGGCACATACCTTGATTCCGTCGTTTTTTCATTCAAAGATTTATTTTCCGAGAAAAAATTAAACATCTCATACGACCAATTTATCCGGACTTCCGACGAGCGCGTACACTGGCCCGGCGCGCAGGCCCTGTGGCGCAAACTCGTGGAAGCCGGCGATATATACTCCGCAACCTATGATGGGATGTATTGCGTCGGGCACGAAGCATTTATCACCGAGAAAGATTTGGTAGATGGGAAATGCCCAGACCACAACGAAGCGCCGGAACATTTGAAAGAGACCAATTATTTTTTTCGGCTCTCAAAATATACCAACGAAATACGAGATAGGATTGAAAGCAATGAGTTGGAGATTATTCCTGCGGTGCGGAAAAATGAAATACTCACGCTCCTTGAGCGCGGGCTGGAGGATGTGAGCTTTTCCCGCCCCGCCGACAAGGTATCGGTGGGAATTCCGGTGCCGGGCGACCCGACGCAGAAAATGTATGTCTGGTGCGATGCGCTCGCGAATTATATAAGCGCGCTCGGGTATGGTAGAACGGATGACGCGCTTTTCAAGAAATTTTGGCCTGCGGATGCGCATATTATAGGGAAGGATATTCTGCGTTTTCACGCGGGTATTTGGCCGGGGATGCTTTTGTCGGCTGGGTTGCCCTTACCGAAAAAGATTTTTGTGCACGGCTTTATTACCAGCGGCGGCAAAAAAATGTCAAAAACGCTCGGCAATGTGATTGCCCCCGATGCGCTTATTGCGGAATACGGCGGGGAAGCGGTGCGCTACTTTCTCGCGCGGCACATTTCTCCGTTTGAAGACGGAGATATCACGCTTGAATCATTTAAAAACGCCTATAACGCCGACCTTGCGAACGGGCTTGGGAACTTGGTGAGCCGGATTATGAAGATGGCGGAAGAAAACACCACCACCCCCTCCGACTCAAGAGTCGGAGACCCCTCCTTAATCAAGGAGGGGATGTTGGAGTCCTACAACATTCAGATGTACGCAGAATACATTGCAAACGAAATTACAAAATTAGACCACCGTATTCAGGAAACCGAGCCGTTTAAGCTCGTGAAAAAAGACAACACTGCAGGGCAGAAAGTTATTGCCGAACTGGTCGGCGGACTCGCCCATATTGCGCAATTACTCGCGCCAATTCTCCCCGCAACTTCCGTAAAAATACAGGAAGCAATCAAACAAAACAAAAAACCGGAAAACCTCTTTCCGCGGAAGTAATGTTTATCCATATCAATATAATCTACGACCGTGCGCTATGTTGATATTGCACAATACAGGAAAGTGTGTCTTGGTGATACAATGAAGTTGACAGGATTTTGGGTTGGTATATACTGCGGAGTAGCAAATACACAGGTGTATCAAGAGTATGGGGATGCTAAGGGAACGGCCCGAAGCCCCATCGGCAACTTGTTTCGAGCATAGGCTCTGGATAAAGTGCCAATTCCATCCGCCTTCGGCGGAAAAGATACAACTAACTCTCACCGAGTCAGTTTTTGGAATATCTCCTTGATACACTCCGGCATAAAGTCGTGGTGTATTTTGTTCGTTGAAATATGAAGCCAATCAATACATCAATTCCTGCGTCTACCAAAAGATTTATCCTAGAGTTTATATCTTATGTCAAAAATGGGTACACGGATAAATGGTATCAAGAAGCTAAAAACAAATTAGAAAAGACGGAAAAAACACCTATTCCACCACAAAGTGAAGCAGTTTTCGAGTGGGCAAGAAATCTAAAAGAATTCGCAGACGCTCCATTTATCGGTCCAGATCTGTTATTCTTTAAAAAGCAGACAGAACATAACTACACTGTATCATTAAGTGTTGATCTCTGTCTTGGCACTAATGTGGTTATCAAGGTGGAAATAGATTTACCACGCAAGAAAGGACTACGAGAATATGCTCATCCGCTATGGTGTTCTTGTAAAACACCGAGAGATCTTTATATTGTCACGCATCTTCTATCTAGTGGTTTACTTGATGAAGTAAAACGGGTCATAGATAATGGAAAGGTATGGCAATTGATGATAAATTTGCGTGAAGAACAATTTTCTGTGAACAAAGAAAATGCCCTTCTAGGTGTTCTTCAAATTTATTTTAGGGATCGTCATAGTTAAGAGTTGATTTTTAAACCGCCATTTGCTCAAAAGAAAAGAGCTACGGCGGTTTTTCTTTTGATTGTTACTAAAACACGCTATGATATGATTATCATATGAAGATACTTTCGCCGAAAAACAAAAAAGAAGCGAGCCGTCGCGTGAAAGTTCCGCGCGTTGCGACACACTATCAAGAGCGCGTGGAACACGATTTGTTTCGCAACGAGCTCATTGCATGGGATAGTGCAAGCGCACACGATTTCCGCGCCTTTGAAAATATACTTTAGGATATGCAAAAGGGCGATATATGTTTTGCGAATCTTGCACCTGCGGTTGGGCATGAACAATCAGGGAACAGGCCTGCTCTGATACTTGCGACAACTGACACACACATTGTTATCGTCGTCCCGCTTACTGCACGCGCAGAAGCGCTTCGTTTTTCTTACACGCTTCCCGTCCAAGCTACAGCAGGCAATGGATTAGAAATTGATTCCGTAGCGCTTCTTTTTCATATCCGTGCGATTGATGCGCGGCGGATTGAGCGCATATGCGGTCGCCTTGAGCCGACTATTCTCAAAAACATTAACACGGTTCTCAAAAAACTCTTGCACCTTTGATTATGAATCCTCAGTCGCATTTCAAATACATAGACATCCATTCGCATGTGAACTTCGCGGCATTTGAGAAGGATCGCGAGGAGGTTATAAAGCGCGCGCGCGCGGCGGGAGTTGCGATGATAAATGTGGGGACGCAGAAAGATACTTCCGCATCTGCGGTCGCGCTTGCGGAGAGATATCAGGAAGGCGTGTATGCGGCGGTCGGGCTCCACCCGATTCATACCGCAAAATCATTTCATGATGAAGAAGAGTTGGGCACTGGCGGGAAAGAGTTCACTTCGCGCGGAGAACAATTTGATTATGATTTTTACAAAAAACTCGCCCTGCATCCTAAAGTTGTGGCGATAGGGGAATGTGGATTGGATAGGTTTAGAAGTTTAGAAGTTGAGAAGTTTAAGGCACAGGAAGAAGCTTTTCGGAAACAAATAGAATTGGCGAATGAAATAGGGAAGCCATTGATGTTGCATATTCGAAAGGCATATCAAGATGCGTATGATATTTTAAAGACAACCGCAAAAGTCCCCGGCAATCTGCATTTTTTTGCAGGGACCATTGAAGACGCAAAACTCTTTTTGGGTATTGGTTTTTCTTTTTCATTCACGGGTGTTATCACCTTTACGCACGATTACGACGAAGTAGTACGATATCTTCCGCTTGAGAGAATTATGTCGGAAACGGACTGTCCGTATGTTGCGCCAGTACCATACCGAGGGAAGCGGAACGAACCGGCATATGTTGTAGAAGTTGTAAAGAAAATCGCCGAAATCCGCAACGAGGATTTTAAGAAAGTGCGCGCGCAACTCATCAAAAACGCCCATCGGTTCTTTTTTTAGAACGGAGGCAAGGCGTTTTGAAAAACTGGGGTGGGGGCGTGGCCATTTCATTCTGATGAAATGGGGGGGAAAGTTTTTCAAAATACGCTTGCCGAAGTTCTAGGATATGCTATTCTCTTGTGGATGTCCGAAAATACGGTAACTGACCCGGAGCTCGTGCGGCTGTACGAGATTTCGTATCTCGTCAGTCCGGCGCTTGCGGAAGACAAGGCGTCTTCCGCTCTGTTGCCGCTCAAAGACCTGCTTGCGGGAAAAAATGCAGCGGTTTCCGCCGAAGAATCGCCCAAGTTTCGCCGCTTGGCGTATCCGATTCGTACGGCGACAGCCGCCGGAGGGAAAAAGCATGTTTTTGATTCCGCATCGTTCGGCTGGATTCGTTTTGAATCGGATGCCGAGACGATAGGCGAGGCGAGAAAGTTACTCGCGTCGTCTCCGGATGTTATCCGCTTTTTGATTGTGAAAACAGACGCGCCGGAGACCGCGAAAGCATTTGCCGGACGGCCGATGCGTCGCGTTGAACCCACTGTTTCTGAATTTGAGAAACAGGAACTTGGAGCGAAGGCGGAAACGAAAACAGCAGTGTCCGAGGAAGAACTTGACCGTAAAATTGATGAATTGGTTGGGGTATAAACATTCATTATGTACATCAACAAAGCAATTTTATACGGCAACTTGACGCGCGACCCGGAGTTAAAAGCGCTTCCTTCAGGCGCAAAGGTCGTTGAGTTTGGCATGGCGACGAATCGCGTCTACAAAGATAAAGACGGCAACAACAAAGAAGAGGCGGAGTTCCACAATATCGTCAGCTTCGGCAGGCAAGCGGAGGTGATCGCGCAGTATCTCAAAAAGGGGAGCCCCATTTTCCTTGAAGGCCGTATCCGCACGCGCAATTGGGAGGCGAAAGATGGTACCGGCAAGCGCTACAAAACGGAAATCGTGATAGACCGATTTCAATTTGGTCCGCGCCCGGTTGGTGCTAGCGGTGGAGCGGGAAATTGGTCGGGAAGGGAAAAATCCAATGCGCCCGCAAGCGAGCCGAAGGATTTAGGCGAGACCATTCAGTACCCAGAGGAAGATATTAAGCCGGAAGATATACCTTTTTGATTTTTTATGAATCCAAACTCATCTCATATCCATAAGTCGTTTGATTACAAAAACACGGAACTCTTAAAAAAGTTCTTAAACCCGCACGGGCGTATCCTTTCACGAGGTCGCACCGGACTTACCGCAAAAGCCCAGCGCAGTTTGGCGCTTGCCGTCAAACGCGCGCGCTTTATGGCGCTCCTTCCGTTTGTTGCAAGATGAAGAACGAAGGCAAGGCGTTTTGAAAAACTGGGGTGGGGGCGCGGCCATTTCATTCTGATGAAAT
>CAYORD010000028.1:0-1902 GCA_964406265.1 uncultured Candidatus Saccharibacteria bacterium
CCGTATTGAAATCGGAAAGTTTCTCAAAGCGCCGCGCGTAGAGCGGCGCAAACTCATTTTTGTATTTTTCAAAAAAGGGTGTTTTTTGGTACGAATGCGTGATAACGCGCCAGTGATATTCGTTCCACGGGAGCCGCGAAATAAGCGTATCGTTTTTTATCGCGATGGTATGTATCGGCGCCATATGCCGCCCTACGGGAATCGTAAGCCATACCCAGCCCGTATTCGTCCGCACGCGGTTTCGATGCACGTAAAAGCCGTCCGAAAATTGCACTGTGTCATATATCACAAAAACATCGGCTTTCTTCATCTTGTCAAAAAAGCCGAGATGGGGAAGGTAGTTGGGTTGGTGGCAGGAGACAATCATAAGAAATTAAAAATTAAAAAATCAAAATGAAAAATGACAATGTAAAATTTAAAATCATTAAGTCCGCTTTTGGCGGACACCATAATTTTGCACTTTGATTTTTACATTTTACACTTTTGTCACCTAGAAGATGTGTGAATAAAATATACGGAAATTCAAAGATAGCGGAGCAGATCACCGTGCTCCCTAATCTTCACCACCTCAAACGCTTCCGCGTATTTTACTCCTATCTGGTGTCCGCGCATGACTGCTCTGCCGCGGACGCTTTCTGTCCAGTTCTCGCCGTATTTTTTTACTTGGCTCTTGTGCGCTTCTATCGCCTTAATTTTATCATCAATGCTCGCGGAGATGTCCACAAACAGATGTGGGTGGAAAGGGACGGGAGTGATGCCGCCGGGGATAATCTGTTCATACATAAAGACGCTGAATGAATTGCGCCGCGCGGCGGAAAGGATGGAGTTCGTGAGCGCGAGGTGGTCCTGATGAGAGTCGCCGAGCGAATGGGTGAATACCGCGCTTGGATTATGTCGCGTAATGATTTTATCTATTGCGCCGATTGTTTCGCGGTTGATCCCGAATCTTTTAAGCGGAACAGGTAAAAAGATGACCTGTTCCGCGCCTAAAATTTTCACCGCTTGCGCCGCCTCTTTTTTCCGGAGCGCTGCCTGATTCGGCACCGTTGCGACGCAAATAAAAACATCGCGCCCGTTTGCGGCAAGTTTCCGCACGGTCCCACCCGCGCCGATTTCCACATCATCCGGATGCCCGCCGAATATGAGAATTGGTCGCTTTTGCATACAAATACTATAACCGAAATCGCGACGGGTGATTACTTGACTTATCGCTAGAAATGTAGTAACCTCTTATACAGAAGTTCCGTTATTTCCTATCCGAGATGAGAGGAAAGATGAGTGCGAAAAGTACTCTAAGGAAGAAGCCGAAGCGAGAGTTTATTGACATGATAATCGTGGAAACACCCGATGCTCCATTGATTGACCTAGCGAGAGGACTTCTTGTCGGCAAAAGCCTCTTGGAGAGTGGATTTACAACAAAATTACAGGAAGTGGAAATTCCCGCGGCCGCGACCCGAAATGGCGTTCCCACAAAGTCCTACCACATCTATCGCCGCGGACTCATGTCGGCATGCGCGGATGTTGTCTGTGTACGCGATGTTGGCGGAAGACTAGAAGTGCCGCTTATTTTCCGCGCAAAACCACCATTCCAAGGTGGGTGGTGGGTGCAAGGGGGCACCATATTCAACTATCGCTTCATTCCGTATTTTGCGTTGTGGAAATTACTCATGGAGGCAGGGGTCATTGCATGTGATATGGACGTATTCCTCGAGAGCGAACCCCCGTGCGGTCTTTCATGGCGCGGGATGGTTTCTTTAGTGCCTCTGCCGCTCGGGGTATACCGTACTGCCGCCGAAGATAATCTTCCCGGCCAGGCCTGCGACACACTGAATATCGCCTACCTCGCGTTGTTGTCCGACGAATTTCCATTCGGATATGACAGCGACCACACCGCTGTGCGGT
>CAYORD010000028.1:2043-5328 GCA_964406265.1 uncultured Candidatus Saccharibacteria bacterium
GAATCAAATTTCATAAGATTTCTTTTTCAACGGCTTGTATGTATCATGTACAAGTCGTTTTTTTGTTTACGTCGAGTTGTATTAGGCATGAACATCCTTCCTAACCCTCCGCGGCATTCAACTATACACGCCGTGTTTTTTGTGTGTCACACATTACGTCTTTTGTCTACTTTTTTGTCCATGAGGATGTTGTTATAGTGGAAGAGATTATGAAGTTCCGAATACTTATTACTGGCGGTGCAGGCTTTATCGGCATTAATTCCGCAGCGCACTTTTTGAAGCGCGGCTGGAAGGTTACTCTTTTGGACAATCTTTCTCGCAAGGGGACGGATTTGAATTTACAGTGGCTCGCAAAAGAGCACCCGAGGGGCTTTTCTTTGGTAAAAGCGGATGTTCGGTATGACCAAGACATTCTTGCCCGCGAAGTCGCGCGGCATGACGCCATCATTCATCTTGCTGCGCAAGTTGCGGTCACGACATCGATTGTGGACCCACGAACCGACTTTGAGATAAACACACTCGGTACTTTTAATATGCTTGAATCCATTAGAAAAACATCTCATCTGCCGATTTTTCTCTACTCCTCAACCAATAAAGTATATGGAGACCTTGAAGAACTTCGTATTGGTGAGAAAAAGACGCGTTATGTACTCAAAGATTTCCCAAAGGGAGTTACCGAAAAACAGCAGCTTGATTTTCATTCACCGTATGGTTGTAGCAAGGGTGCTGCTGATAAATATGTGCGCGACTATGCGCGTATCTATGGCATCCCGACCGTTGTCTTCAGACAATCTTGTATTTATGGCCCTAATCAGTTCGGCGTGGAAGATCAAGGGTGGCTCGCGTGGTTTGTTATTGCGACCCTGCTAGGGAAACCTATTACTGTTTACGGTAATGGGAAACAAGTACGCGACATACTTCACGTGAGCGACTTAATCCTTCTTTACGAGAGAGCGATTGATAAAATAAGGCATGTGCGCGGCGAGGCATTTAATGTTGGCGGAGGAAGTGAGAATACCTACTCGCTTATTGAGTTTTTCAATTCCCTCGAGAACACACATAATCTTTCTGTGCCGCGCGCGAAAGCGGCCATCCGTCCCGGCGACCAAAAGGTTTTCGTAAGCAATAACGCCAAAATTACCGCAGCGATCGGCTGGCGGACAAAGATTAATCTTGATGAAGGAATAGCAGGGCTTATTTCTTGGGCAAAAGACAATCTGCCCAAAATTAAATCGATGTATTCACGATAAATGTCGGTGGAGATCTTTTTAGAAAGGATGCTTTGTCTATTAGGACCGTCTTTTTTTTAAGCATATAAAAAAAGCTCCCACGAGGGAGCTCCACACCGGAAAAACTAAATTGTTTCTCTCTCGCGAAGATACGCAAACGCCTCTCCTATCGTTGCAATAAGCGGGAAACCACTGTTTTTCTGTCCGTACTTCTCGATTCGTAGAAATTCAGCAGCCACATGGTCGCGAAGAGTTCCGACGATTGGGGGCTCGCCTCCTCTAAGAATGGTTTTCGTCATTGTTTTTCGCCAAAGAAAATTCCATATCTTGAAACTCTGATTGTACGATCGTACCCGAATATCAAGTCTATGCATTGCTTCAACAATCTGCAAAAATCAACGCAGTTGATGGTGTCGGTAGCTCATTATGGTAACGGTCGTCCATCCATGTTCTCTTGCCAGAGTAAGTAAATTTTCCGATTCGGCAGCGGTATGGTGTGCAGGTGTAAGAAGATGGATGTTTCCTTTTGGAATATTCTGTTCCGCTAATCCTTGCCTAAAAACTTCGTAGCCACGATATGCCAGATTCAACTTCCCGCATTCCTCGGCGCTAAGACCGTTTAATACTACCGATTTACAAAATCCATCATGATAAAGTTCGCATGCCCGAGTAATTTCCAATTCGTCAAGTTCAATATCGCCTGGCGAACCGTGAATAAAAAGCGCATCAGACCGCATTGGTTTTTCGGAAAGAACGAGCATCGTCGCCGCCATTATTTCTTCAGGTGTTGGAGTCCATAAGGTTGGGGTCACGAGGTTTCTCTTTATAGTTTTCAAAACTAAATCAGTCTGCTCGCAGAGTAACAGTTCAAGGTGTTTAAGTCAAGTTATCTCTTTACTTGTTGCTGTTTTGTCGCATGCGCACACGGGAAAGAGTAGCATATATCCACCATGCGCATCATATATATATCTTACGACCCGCTTCCCACGGAAAAAGCGCATGGAATAAATATCGTGAAAACATGTGAGGCGATTGCATCTGTCGGCGTGCCGCTTGAACTTGTCATGCCACGGACATGGCATAGTGCGCATAACGATATTTTCTCTTTTTACAAACTTCTGCCTGTTTTTACAATTCGGCTGCTTTTTTCGGTGGATGGGATTCGCTTTAACGTGCCTTACGGTTTTTGGATACGGCGTTTTTCCTTTGCCACTGCGGTCGCGTTGTCTTTGTGCACTCGTCCGCGACGAGGAATTGTCGTGTTGACCCGAGATGAGATATCCGCAGTCATCCTCCGTATGTTAAGGTATGAGGTATTCTATGACATGCACGGTTTCCCGGAAACAAAACGATGGTTTTGGAAGCGGGTAATGCGCCGCATGACCGGCATCATTACGACCAATTATTGGAAAAAGATAGAATGTCGCGATGTTTTCGGTATCCCCACGGAAAAAACAGCAATAGCGCCGAATGGTTTTGACCCAGAGCTCTTTAGGAGAGCGGAAGGAACCAAAAAAGAATTGCGAAAGGAACTCGGCTTGCCGGAAAAAGGCGCGCTTGTTTTATATACCGGAAGTTTATATGACTGGAAGGGGGCGCATGTTTTGCTTGAAGCAGCAAAACAATTTCCAATTTCCAATTTCCTCCGACGGCAAAGCCACCGAGAGTCCTCGACACAGTCGGGACAATTTCCAATTTCGTTTGTGTTTATTGGCGGGAACGAAAAGGAATGTGCGCAGTTTAGGGGGCAGGCGGGTCCGTCCACGCACATCCATGTTATTGGGCGCCGCCCCTACTATGACATCCCGAAATTTTTGAAGGCGGCGGATGTTTTGGTGCTCCCGAACTCGGCGCGTTCAAAAGAGGCGCGTTTTGCGGTATACTCGCAGCACGATACATCGCCGATAAAACTTTTTGAATATATGGCAAGCGGGACACCAATTGTTGCGTCGTCTCTTTCGTCAATACATGAAATTTTACATCCTAAGAGCGCGCTTTTCGTGCAGCCAGACAACCCCGCCGCGCTTATTGAGGGGCTACGGATGGTATTAATTGA
>CAYORD010000028.1:5338-7194 GCA_964406265.1 uncultured Candidatus Saccharibacteria bacterium
CGGAACGGCGCGCGCAACAAGCATTAGCCGATGTAAAAAAATATACATGGGAACGCCGCGCGGAGCGTATCCTAGAATTTATCTATGAACACTCACTCCCCAAAGACCTACAATCCGCTTAATACATTCCGCAAAAAAGGAGCTTCGCAATATGGCGAGGAAGGCGTTATAGAAGAGGTGCTTCGTATTGTACACGAGCATACGCTTCAGGAAGCAGAGCGCTGGTGCGTAGAATTTGGTGCTGGTCGTCTGAACACACATACACGACGGCTCATTACGGAAAAAGGATGGTGTGGAGTTCTTATTGAGGCGCACCCGGTGTATAGCCGTGAACTTAGGGATTTTTATGTAGGTAACAGCCGCGTCTTCTGTCTGCGGTCTTTTGTCGGATTTGAAGGGAAAATATGTTTAGACGCGCTTCTTTCACAGTACCCGATTCCCAGAATGTTTGATTTTTTATCAATAGACATAGACGGCAATGACTATCATGTATGGAAAGCGGTGAGCATATATAGTCCGCAGGTTGTCATGGTGGAATATAACGGGCGAATTCCTTCCGACATCGCATTTATTCAGCCACGCGACATGAATGTATCGTGGGGGTCATCCTTAACATCTCTCGTCGCGCTTGGTAAACAGAAGGGATACGAACTTGTCTACGCGTATGTATGTAACGCCATTTTCGTAAAGAAAGAATTTTTGCAATTTTTTAATCTTGGCGATAATTCACCGGCTGCAATCGCAGAAACTATCTTTCCTAGGAGAATTTTTTTTGAAATGTATGATGGCTCAATCGTGCTTCATGGATGCGAACGAGGAAATCTTCTCAGCTATAAAAAAAAGTTTAAAAAACATCCGGTGTGGCTTTTGGACAAGAACGGACTTTCCCCGGTTGTTTTTACGCGCGATAAGAGGTTTCTTCGTATCATTAAAAACTTTATCAAAACAAGTTTTTTAGCGACAACATTGTACCCGTTTGCCGAACTTTTTTATGGTAATATATGGCGGAAGAAGAGAGAAAAATTACGAGCAAATCCTGAAAAAGAAAAACTGACGAAAAAAAAAATAGGTATCGTGCTTCATCCGTATGGAGAAGATAAGCCGGCAGGGCTTGCGCGTACTATTTTTGAATTGACGAAAGGAATGCTTGAGATTGACTCGGAAAACGAATACATCATTTTTCTTAAAAATATTCCACACGCGCCCATTGATTTGCCGGGAAAAAATTGGCGCGTAGAAACACTTGGTGGAGGTAGGTGGTGGCTTGAAAATCTTCGCACCGCGACACGAGCGGATGTCTACGTCTTCAATACTCCGGTACTGCCGCTTTTTTGGAAACCGCCGCGTTCCATCGTTCTTGCGCTTGATTTTGCGTATTACTATCTGGCGGAACGGACCGTAAAAGCGCAGGTGTTGAAATGGGCAACATATATCTTGCATGCTATCGCAGTATGGCGTGCAGATTTCATCGTCGCTATCTCCGAAGCCACAAAAAAGGACGTGATAGGTCTCTTTAAAATACCGGCGCAAAAAGTGAAAGTCGTTTACTGTGGCTTCAAGAAGGTGTGTAGCGTGCCAGAAAAACAAATTGATTTGCCGCAACGTTTTTTTCTTTTTGTCGGGATTATTAAGCAGAGAAAAAATGATCTGAATATTGTGCGGGCGTTCAATCTTTTCCTAAAAGAAAATCCAGGATATACGCTTCTTCTTGGTGGTAATGACCAGGGTGTGTATTACAACGCGATTCAGAATTATATACAAAATGAGGGGATCCAAGGGGATATTTTCTTTGCAGGTCATTTGAATGACAACGAACTTTCTTATGTCTATCGCCGTGCCGAGGCGCTTGTCTTCCC
>CAYORD010000029.1:0-6680 GCA_964406265.1 uncultured Candidatus Saccharibacteria bacterium
CCCACCGGCCCGCTTGCGAGATACTTTTTGAGGTTTGCGAGAATGCGTGCGGTAATTAAAAGCGGGTCGCGTGAGGGGGGCATGAGCCCTTTGCTTTCATAGCCCTTAATCGTCTTCTCGCCCGTCACCTTCCGCCACGCGGGGTCCAACGAGTAATGCTCCTCAATGTGCGCTTCGGTCGGCACAAGCATCTTAAGCCCCACGAGTTTCAACCCCGCGCGTTCGTAGCGCCCGATAATTTCTCCGATAAGCGAGCGTTGGACGCCGTCGGGTTTTATGAGTACAAGTGTTCGTTCTGTTTTTGGGTGGGACATAAAAAAGATTTTATCACACCTTCGTTAAAATATCAGCTCCTTTTTCGGTAATTGCAACAGTATGCTCAAAATGCGCACTCGGACTGCCGTCTTTGGTACGATACGCAAATCCGTCTGTGCTCAAAACAATTTTGTCGCTTCCAAGTGTAAGCATCGGCTCAAGCGCAAGCACCATCCCCGCTTGAAGTACCATCCCTTCGCCCGGCTTCCCATAATTCGGCACAAACGGCTCCTCGTGCACCGCATAGCCCACACCGTGCCCCGCAAGGTCTCGCACAATGCCGAAATTGCCTTGTGCTTTGACAAACGACTCTACAGCGTACCCGATATCCCCCGTGGTCGCGCCGGCGCGCACTGCGGAGATGGCGCGCGAGAGAGCTTGCCTTGTGACTTCCAAAAGTTTCCGCGATTCCTCGCTTATTGCGCCTACAGCAACCGTAACCGCCGCATCCGTGCAGAGCCCTTTATGCCGCAATCCTAAATCAATCCCTACAATATTGCCTTCGCGCAAAATCTTTTCTGCGCTCGGCAGTCCGTGTACGATTTCGTCGTTCACCGATACGCAGAGTGCGGCGGGGAATTTTTTCTTATCGCCCTTACCTTGATAGTTCAAAAATGACGGCTCGTCTCCCCCTTCCGCAACCAAGCGGCGCGCAAGCGCATCAAGCTCGGAAGCCGCAACGTCAGGCCGCACCGCTTCCAAAACGCGCGACAAAATAGCGGCAAGCCGCCGACCCCCTTCGCGCAGAATTTCAATATCCTCACGCGATTTTATTGATAATGTCTTCATGCACTTTTTCTGGGCGTTGTTCGCCGTCTACTTCCACAAACCGGTAGTCGGGATTATTGCGGTAGAAATCTATCGCCGGCAGTACTTCCGTGTCAAACCATGCGAGACGCGCTTTAATATCTTTTTTGTTGTCATCCGCGCGCTTGCGCGCCAAAAGCTTTTCTTCGGACCATTTTTTGCCGACCCGCAAATAAACGAGTGCGGGTTTTTCCCGCCCGTAAAACTTGAGCGCGCCGTCCAATACATGCGCTTCTTCCAATCGCCGCGGCGTGCCGTCTATAATCAAATGCTCGCCTTCTTTAAAACCGCCAACGAAAATATCCGACCATGTATACACGGTGAGGAATGAGGGTTGGAGCCCGCCTTTTTCATAAATATCGCGCGAGAGCGCGCTCGTGTAGCCGTCTTTTTTTATAAAATCGCGAAATTTCTGTCCCATTTCCAAATAGAAAATGCCCCGCGATGGGTCTTTTTTCTTTAGTGAGTCCATCAAGAGCGCCGCCTGCGTTCCTTTGCCGCACCCGCTCCGCCCGATGAACATAAAGGTTTGTGGGGACATGCAAAAAGTATATCACAGCTTTTTTAGTACTCCCGCATCGCGATTTGTGCGTCTATTTTCTTCACCAAATCAAGGACGACGGAGACGACGATGAGGAGCGCGGTACCGCCAATCGCGAGAGAGGTGTTGCCAGTAATGGACTGCATCGCAAGCGGAAGCACGGCAACAAGCGCTAGGAAGACCGCGCCGACGAGCGTAATGCGCGTTACGATTTTAGAAAGATATTCGGCAGTCGCGCGCCCTGGGCGCACACCAGGCACGAATGCGCCGTTTTTCTGCAAGTTGGTCGCCACCGACTCCGGCTCAAAAGTAACAGCGGTGTAGAAGTAGGTGAACACGAGTACGAGGAGGAAATACAGCGAGGAATAAAACCATCCGTTTGAAAACAGAACAAGAAGCGAAGACGCGATTTTTTGAACAATAACATTGTCCACATTGGTGAAAAAGCTCAAAATCATCTGCGGAAAAAGTAGGATAGAGAGTGCAAATATAATCGGAATCACGCCCGCCTGATTCACGCGCAGCGGCAAGTAGGTAGACACGCCACCGTACTGCTTCATTCCCCGCACGCGCTTCGCGTAGGTTACCGGCACTGGCCGCTCCGCTTCACTTACCACGACAACACCATAAATCACCGCGAGTGCGGCGGCAAGAAACGCGGCGTAGAGCGGAATCTGCGACGGATCAAACGAAAGCGCAAGCGCTGCGACACCCTTCGGGATGCCGGAAACGATGCCGGCGAAAATAATGAGGGACACGCCGCTCCCGATACCAAACTCGGTTGCCAATTCTCCAATCCACATCAAGAGAAACGCGCCGGCGACAACGAGCGACATATTGACGAGTGTTGCAAAAGAGGAAAGATCGCCTAAAACCCCCTGCCGCGACAGAAGAACCAAAAACCCAAAGCTGGAGATAAGCGCGAGCGGAAGCGTCAAAAGCCGCGAATACTGCGCGAAGCGCTTTCTGCCGAGCTCCCCCTCCTCGTGATACATCTCTTTCAATTTCGGAAACACCATAGTCAAAAGCTGCATAATGATGGATGCGGTGATATACGGTCCGACCCCCAACATTACTATGGAGAGATTATCCAATCCGCCTCCGGAAAAGATATTGAAAAGCCCCAAAAATTGATTGTTCTCAAAAAGCCGAGCGAGTTGTTCTTCATCTATCCCCGGAATCGGCACGGAAGCAAGCAAACGGAACAGCACGAACGCAAACCCGACAAAGAGCAAACGCTTTCGCAAAATGCGGTCGGTCAGAGCCAGTTTTATTTTTTGCCAAAAAGAATTCATTTTGTAGGTTGTATAGTACCGCCGGCTTTCTCTATTTTTGCGCGCGCGCTTTTGGATGCCGCGCAACCGCCGACCGAGAGTTTTTTGGAAATCTCGCCGTCGCCGAGAATCTTAACCGCAGGAAGAACGCCCGCGCGTTTTTTAATAAGCCCTTTCGCAAGGAGTGTCTCCGGCGTTACCGCGTCATTCGAAGCAAATGCGCGTTCTAAAGCGGCGAGCGAGACGACATCGGGGCGCGGCGCGAACGATTTAAAGGTGTTGGTGCCGCGGCCGCGCTGTTTCGGAATTTTCATCAGCGCATCGCGAAACTCGGGACGCGTTTTGTTGCCAGCGCGCGCCGTCTGGCCTTTGCCGCCGCGGCCGGAGGTTTTTCCGCGCTTCCCGCCGCGCCCCACTTGCCTGGAGCGCTTGTTCGGATGAACACGTTGTAAGGTGTTTAGTTGCATAATTTTTAAATCCTTCCCCAAGCCCCTTCCTTTATAAAGGAAGGGGTGTAGGGATGGATTTTTCTAATCTTGGTTTTTGCAGTGTTGATAGCGCCTTTATCGTCGCCTGTGCGATATTTAATTTATTCTTGCTCCCCGAAAGTACTTTCGCCGTCACATCACGGATACCCGCGAGTTCTAAGACCGCACGAGTAGCACTTCCGGCAACCAAGCCGCGGCCGGGTGCGGGGCGGATTTCCACAATCGCACTTGAATACTTCGCCCGCACTTCGTGCGGAATGGAAAGTTCTGGAGTCAAAAGCGGCCGCACGGCGTACTTGCGCGCGCTCCGCGTTGCCTTCTCCATCGCGAGAGCCGTGTCAATACCTTTGCCGATCGCGACACCGACTGCTCCGCGGCGGTTGCCGACCACCACCGCAGCGCTGAAATTGAAACGCCGCCCGCCTTTGGACACGCGCGCGACGCGCTTGAGCGCCAGCATCTTTTCGTCAAACTCCGGCCGGGCGCGTTCGGGGCGCTGGCGGCGGGCGCGTTCGTTTCGGCTTTGCCGCGCGCCGTCGCGGCGCGCGTGGGGCGCTTTCTCCGCGCCCGCCGCAATCGGCGCCGTAGTAACTTTCTGTTCTGTTGGATTTTCGTTCATATAATTTAAAAAGCGAGCCCTCCTGCGCGCGCGCCTTCCGCAAGCGCGCGCACCGCGCCGCGGTAGCCGTACCCGCCGCGATCAAACGCCGCCTTTTTGACGCCCAATGTTACTGCCGCGGCGGCGACCAATTCCCCCGCTGCGCGCGCTTTTTCCAAACGGGTTTTTCCTTTTGCGGTGCGTGTAGAAACAGACGCAAGCGTGCGCGCCACAGAATCGTCAATAATCTGCGCGGACAAGAAGCGGTTCGAACGGAATACCGAAAGCCGCGGCCGCGCGGGTGTACCGACAATTCTCGCGCGGATGCGGCGATGCCGCCTTTCCCTTTTTTGTAATTTTGATTGCATATGTTTTAGACTGTTTTCTTGCCCTGCTTCCTGCGGATAACTTCCATCTCATAGCGTATCCCTTTTCCTTTATACGGTTCCGGCTTCCGGCGCGCGCGGACAAACGCCGCGAACTGCCCCACCGTCTCAATGTCGGCGCCGCTTACCTTGACCACATTTTTCTCCGCCGAGACGGTAAGTTCTTTCGGAATAGGCACCACCACTGGGTGCGTAAACCCAAGTGCGAGCGTTAAGATGCCCGCCTTTACTTCCGCCTTAAAGCCAATGCCCTCAACAACCAACTTTTTCTCAAACGGCTTGCCGGAGCCTGCAATCATATTTTTAATATGGGCGACGGTCGTACCGACCAAGGGCTTGAGTTTCGGCGAAGCGCCCGAGAGCGACACGGCGATCGCGTTGTTTGCGTTTTGGATACGGACTGCCGGGTGAAATACCCGCGAGAGCGTTGCCGACGGACCTTTGACCGTTACGGTAGAACCCGATATGTTCACTTCGGTTTTCTCCGGAATTATGATTGGTTTTTTTGCGAGTCGGCTCATAAAAATGAATTACCAAATCTGAAAAAGCGGCTCGCCTCCGACCTTCGCCTTACGCGCTTCGCCGTCGGTCATAATGCCTTTTGAGGTTGTTAAAAACAATTTGCCGTATCCGTTCCGCACGCGGCGAATCTCGTCCGCCTTGCGGTACAAGCGGCGCGACGGCTTGGAAATGCGGCGAACTTCGGTAAATGAAGGCGCATCTTTTTTGTACGCAAGCTCCGCCTCAATCGCGCGCCGATGCTTCTCGCCGCGAGTGCTCACAGAACTCACAAAGCCCGCGCGCTTGAGTCCTTGGAGTACCGCCTCCGTAAACACGGCGTAGGGAAGGGTAACCGACGCGCGTTTCGCACGCGCGGCATTCTTCAAGGTGGTTACTAATCGTGAAATTGAATCCATAGTGATTTTATAGAACTACCAACTTGATTTGCGAACTCCGGGGATGAGCCCGTCGTTCGCCAATTCGCGAAAGCAAATGCGGCAGAGTCCGAAATCGCGCATATAAGCGCGTTTTCTGCCGCACCGGAAGCACCGCAATACGATGCGGGAAGAAAACTTCGGCTTTTTAAGCGCGCGCGCGATAACTGATGTCTTTGCCATAAATAAAACGAAACGCCTCAAGAGCGTTCTCCTATCGTATCAAAACCCCTGCGGTATGTCAAAATCTTGCTCGTTAAGTACTTATGTTAGAATAATGCTATATATGTATGATTTAACAAAAAACAAGTTTTACAACGAAGATTGCGTACGGGGGTGCAAAAAGTATATAGAGGATAATTCTGTTGATTTGATTATCACTGACCCACCTTATGGAATTGACGGCGACAAACTACACAAACATTACAATCGCGACGAACAATTTGTAATTGATGGTTATATAGAAATTCCAAAAACAGAATACGCGAATTTTAGTATGCAGTGGATTAAGGAGGCGGAAAGAATACTTCGACCCGGTGGAAGTATTTATATTGTCTCCGGTTATACGAATTTGATTGATGTGCTAAACGCACTAAAACAAACATCTCTAAAAGAAGTGAATCACCTAATATGGAAGTATAATTTTGGTGTTCACACTACAAAAAAATTTGTATCGTCGCACTACCACATCCTATTTTTAGAAAAATCTGGAGGTCAGAGAACTTTCAACACTTATACTCGATATGGTCAATCAGAAAAACACCATGATGGAGGAAGTTTGAACTATCAAGATCGTGAGGATGTGTGGATTATCAATAGAGAATACAAACCAGGTGAAGTAAAAAATAAAAATGAGCTCCCAAAAGAACTGCTGATTAAACTCTTACAGTATAGTAGTAATCAAGGAGATGTTGTGTGCGATCTCTTTTTAGGAAGTTTCTCAACAGCAAAAACTGCGATTGGTCTCAGCCGATATGCAATTGGATTTGAAATGAACCCTAAAGGATTTGCGTACCAAGTGAAGCAGGTGCAGAATGTTGTTCCAGGTTCTATGCTACCACTCCTAAGAATGCCGGTTGGAGATATTCCTCAAAATTATGGTAAATCGTGGACAAACAAAGATATCTCGTTATGCAGACGACAATTTCAGGAAGCATATAATAAATTACAAAACAAAAAGAAATCTATTGAAAGAGTTGCGTTAGAAATGGGGAGGGGATATTTTTCTGTTCTCAATATACTCGACCAAAACAATATTGAATTATCAAAAGAATCAACGCTGCAAAGAAAACTAATTTTATGATTCCTCCTATTACTATAATAGAGAATACAGTAC
>CAYORD010000030.1:0-6635 GCA_964406265.1 uncultured Candidatus Saccharibacteria bacterium
TTTTTCCTTACAACATATGTTCGGACCATTTCCCCACAGCGCACATTTGAAGACCGCTCTCAAAATCATTCGCAAAATCTTCCCCTTCCGTGATGTTTGTACTCCCCCTTTGAAGGGGGGATGGGGGGATGTTCGACCGTGTTTTAATCGCCAAATCGGCCTCTGTCCGGGCGTGTGCACGGGTGAAATAAGCGCGAAAGAATATCAGAAGCATATCGCGCGGCTTGCGTTGTTCCTTTCCGGAAAACGAGTGCGAATTCAGAAGGAACTGGAACGCGAAATGCGCGTGGCGGCGCGCGCGCAAGAATTTGAGAAAGCTGGAGAATTGAAACGCCAGATTTTTTCTCTACATCATATTCAAGACATTGCACTATTAAAGAAACAACACTCCTACATTCCTAGGAATGTAGGAGTGACAAGAATAGAAGCATACGATATCTCACATTTCGGCGGAAAAAATATCGTCGGCGCGATGGCGGTCGTAGAAAATGGCGTTGCAAAGCCGAGCGAGTATCGGCTGTTCAAATTGCGCGCTATTACTTCGCAAAACGAAGTCGCCGGTTTGCAAGAAATTATGCGCCGCCGTTTGAATCATTCGGAATGGCCGCTTCCGCAACTTATTGTGGTTGATGGTAATGTTGTGCAGAAAAAGGCGGCTGAACAAGCGCTTACGGAAGCGGGTTATAAAATCCCCGTTGTTGCCGTTGTCAAAGACGAGCGCCACCGCCCGCGCGAAAAGTTTTCGCCTGCGATACTGCTTGCAAACAGCGAAGCGCACCGCTTTGCCTTGCAGTTCCAAAAGAAGATAAGATATACTATCGGGTAACTATGGAAGGCCTCACGAAACAACAACTCGTCCTGCTCGCGCTTCTCCTTTCGTTCGTTACTTCAATCGCGACGGGCATCGTTACGGTGTCGCTAATGGAGCGCGCGCCGGAAGCGGTAACGCAGACCATCAACCGCGTGATTGAAAAGACGGTTGAGCGCGTGGTGCCTGCGGAGAATCAGAAAGCGTCGGTTATCACAAAAGAAACGGTTGTCGTGCGTTCCGACGACCTTGCGGTTGCCGCGATTGAAAAGAATGCAAAAAGCGTCGTGCGCGTGAAGCGCGTGGAAGGAGTGGGCGACAAGCGCAACGAAGTGCTCGCGGGGCTCGGGCTCGTCGTCTCAAAAGACGGGCTTATTGCGGCGGATGTGGGGGTGTTGGAGCGGCAGTTTGATGCGTATGGAAGCGCCATACCGCGGAGCTTCCTCGCCTCGCTTTCTGGCGGCGCGGTTGCGGAGCTTAAATTTATCGGTACTGACGAGGAAAGCGGTATTGCGCTTTTCTCCGCCGCCCCTCCCGCCGACGCGCTTTTAGATGTAACCCCCGCGGAGTTTGGAGACGCGAACAAAATGAAACTCGGGCAAACCGTTATTTCTCTTGGAGGAGAAAAAGATAATGCGGTTGCAACCGGCATTGTCGCCAATTTGGCGCAGAAAGAAACTCCGGACAAATCCGTAACGGCAATTTATACCGACCGCGATGCCGCTTCGTTGCTCTCAGGTACGGTGCTCGTCAACTTGACTGGCGAGGTAGTGGGCATTAACGCCGGTTCATTTCGCTTTGAAAAAAACCGCTACCTTCCCTCCACGCTCTTGAAATCCGCGGTGGAAAGGATAAAATCCGCTTCGCGGTAGTGTGTCGTCGGGCTGTCGTATAATGGTATTATTCATGGCTGGGGGTCATGAGACCCGGGTTCAATTCCCGGCAGCCCGAATGCAGTACGAAGTTAAGACGGATGCGGGGGTTTTTGCGTATGCACTGCGGAGAACGGCGCGGGCGCGGCGGCTCTCTATTGTGGTGCGCGCGGGCGGAGAGATTGTCGTAACCGCGCCCGCGCAGATTTCAGACAGCGCGATTGAGATTTTCTTTCAGAAAAGCGCGCGCCGCATCGCGCGCGCGGTCTCGTATTTTTCCAAATTGCAGAAGCCGATCCCGCTTCCTCCTGCCACAGGGCCCGAGCGGCGCGCGCTTGAAGAAAAACTCGCTCCAGCTGTAGCGCGCGCCGCGCGCGACCTTTGCATACCTACCCCGCAATTTATCGTGCGAACGATGCGCAGTCGATTCGGCAGTTGTTCCGCGCGCGGCGCGCTTTCATTCAGCGATTCTTTGCACGCGCTTCCGGACGAACTCTTTGAATACATCGTGGTACACGAAGCGGCGCATTGCAGAGAACACAACCACAGAGCCGCATTTTGGGCGCTTGTAGAGCAACTTATTCCCGACTGGCGCGCGCGCCGCCAGGCGCTCAAGAAATATAATTTTGTTATCAACACCCGCGAATAGCGCATCGTATCTTTTTGTCGGATAATGGAACTATGAAAAAGAAACTAGAAATCGGTATTGCGGTTGTCGTGGCAGTTGCCGCGGCATTCGTGTTCTTCAATTACTTTTCTTAATCTCCTCCTTATTAAGGGGGTGAGAAGCGAATACTTGGAGCTTCGCAAGACCTTGAGCATCCATCTTAGGATGCGAAAGGTGTACCGCGCCTGTAAGGCGGACCCGAGCGTAGCGAGGGGGGAGGGGGTGTGAAAGAAATTACTATTTTGTGTCTTTCAACGGTATCGTAAACGCGAGCCCGAAGAGCGTTATTGCCGCGAGTACCAGGAAAAGGTGCGCGAGCGAGATAAACGATAGGAGGAGCGAAGCAAACGCGGGCGCAACGACATACGCCGACGGGCGCACGGCGCGGAAGAAGGCGACGACATCCGCATCGCCCGCGCTTATTTTCTTGAAAAAGTAGGTCTCGCTCATCACTTCTATCATTGAAGCGCCGACGCGCGTTGCGAAAAGAACTCCTGCCCACACAATGAACGAGGGCTCCCGTATAAACGCGATAAGCGCGGTTGCAACGCCGGTAATCACAAACCCCGCGGCAAGAAATTCTTTTTCGCCGAGCCATCGGTCGGCGATTCGTCCCAAGGGTCCCTCCAAAAGCACGAAGGGGATAAGCATAATGGAAAACATAATCCCGATATCCTGCCATTCAAAACCGATGTGGTTGTGGAGGTACAGCGGCGTGTAAATCACCATCAGCGCATAAAAAAATTGCAAAATGAATGCCGCGCCGAAAATGAGCCGGATGTTGCGCTTTCGTACGATAGCGCGCACCGTAGCGAAAAACGGGAGTGCTTTGTATTCCGGATCTTCAAATCCCTTGAAGAATTTTCTGAAGATAACGAACGCGACAATGAGGAATATGAGGGAGATAAGGTATATGCGCCAGTAGTCGCCGTTTTTAAGCGCGAGCCCCGCAATTGCCGGCGCCGCGATCCACGCGAGGTTGCCGACGGTGAGGTAGTTGCCGCGCAAAGTTCCCGTGCGGCTGTTTTTGGAAAAGCTTTCCAAAAGCAAATCAAGATCAAAGGAAATGAGGGAAATAGTGATGAAATTTACGGCGAATGCGGCGACAATTGCGTACGGATGCTTCAGCGCGGCAAGCCCGATGGTTGCCATAAAATCAAGCGCCATCAAGGTGAGCGTTAAGTCGTAGTCGCCGCGTTTTTTAAGCAGCGAGCCGATGAAGAAAAATGCAATGAGCGTGAGAATGGATGCTCCCGCATATACCAAGCCGACCGCACTCTCGCCGATTTTGCCGGAGAGAAAGGTTGAAGTAATGTACGCGGGGGACGCGACATGGAGCGTAAACACAAACGCGAGGAGATAAAAAGGAAAAAACGCGCCCGCTTTTTTTACCATTTGTTCCATGTAGATATTGTAGCATCCGTTGTATAATGCGGTTATGCACACAGACGATAAAATACGCGTCGCGGTACTGCGCGGGGGGCCGTCCTCTGAGTACGAAGTGTCGCTCAAGACGGGTGCCGCTGCGCTCGCGCACATCCCGCGAGAGCGCTTTCTACCCTTCGATGTGTTTATAGACCGTGCGGGCGTGTGGCACGAAAACGGTCTCGCGCGGCGGCCGGAAATAATTTTGCGAAACACGGATGTTGTATTCAATGCGCTTCACGGCGAGTGGGGAGAAGACGGCGGCGTGCAAGAACTTTTGGACGCTTTCGGCGCGCGCTATACCGGTTCGGGCAGATTTGCATCGCGCCTCGCGATGCTTAAAGCGGTCGCAAAATCAATACTTGAAAAAATTGGCGTGAAGACGCCCGTCTGGCGGCTCGTTCATAAAGAGGATGCGATAGACAGCACTGCCGCGTTACTACATCGCTCCTTCCCGCAGCCGTCGGTTATAAAACCCGCGGCGCTCGGCTCGTCAGTTGGCGTGTCAATCGTACACACAATTCCCGAAATCGATGATGCGCTCGCGCGCGCATTTGCGATGTCGGACACCGTACTCGTTGAGGAATATATTGAAGGCGTAGAAGCGACGGTCGGCGTGGTAGACGGGTTTCGCGGGCAAGAGTTGTATGCGTTGCTTCCGATTGAAATTGTTCCGGCGCAGGGTTCTTCGTTTTTTGATTACGACGCGAAGTACGGCGGGCATTCGCAGGAGATTTGTCCGGGAAGATTTGCCAAAAAAGAAAGCGCGGAACTGCAGGAAGTGGCGTCGCGCGTTCACCAAACGCTTGGGCTGCGGCATTATTCTCGTTCCGACTTTATACTCCACCCGCGCCGCGGCATTTATTTTCTTGAAGTGAATACGCTTCCCGGGCTCACCCCGGAATCGCTTTTGCCGAAGTCGCTCGCGGCAGTCGGCTCATCTCTTTCCGAATTTCTCGCTCATGTGCTAGATTTGGCGGTAGCGGGGAAGTAACGAAGGGCCATTAGCATAGTGGTAGTGCACTCGGTTTGCATCCGAGGGACGGGAGTCCGATTCTCCCATGGTCCAAAACAGGATATACTATAAAACTATGAGACAATCTATTCTTTTTACCAAGACGCGGCGGGATGCGCCGAAAGACGAGGTTTCGCAGAATGCGCGACTTTTGATTCGCGCGGGGTTTATCCACAAAGAAATGGCGGGCGTGTATTCCTACTTGCCGCTCGGGCTCCGCGTGTTGAATAAAATAATCGGCATTATCCGCGAAGAAATGAACGCGCTCGGCGGGCAAGAGATTTTTCTTTCTGCTTTGCAGGAAAAGCGGGTGTGGGAGAAGACGGGACGGTGGGATGAAAAGGCGGTGGACTCGTGGTTCAAAACCGAGCTCAAGGGCGGCGCGGAAACAGGGCTTGCCTTTACGCACGAAGAGCCCTTGACCGCACTGATGCGAGACCATATCTCTTCGTATAAAGACCTGCCGAAATACCCGTACCAGTTTCAAGTAAAGTTCCGAAACGAACTGCGCGCGCGGAGCGGCATTATCCGCGGCAGGGAGTTTTTGATGAAGGACCTATATTCATTCAGCCGAAACGAAGTGGAGCACGCGTCCTTTTACGAACAAGTTAAAAAGGCATATCACACTATTTTTAAACGGATTGGAATTGGAGAGAAAACAGTTCTTGCGTTTGCATCCGGCGGCTCGTTTAGCAAAGAATCACACGAGTTCCAGACGCTCACAGCCGCGGGTGAAGATACGATTCACCTCTGCGAAAAGTGCCGCATCGCCGTGAACGACGAGATTATTACCGAACAAACCGCCTGCCCGCAGTGCGGGAACGAGAAGCTCGCGCGCGAAAAATCGGTTGAAGTCGGCAATATCTTTACGCTCGGCACGAAGTTTTCAGAGGCGCTCGATTTAAAGTATCGCGACGAAACGGGCAAAGAAACGCCCGTGTTTATGGGCAGTTACGGCATAGGGCCGGGACGGGCGATGGGTGTTGCGGTTGAGTTATTTTCAGATGAAAAAGGAATCGTATGGCCCAAAAGTATTGCCCCGTTTACGGTGCATCTCGTCTCGCTTGCCGCGTCCGCCAAAGCGAAGAAAGAAGCGGACGCGCTGTATGCGAAACTCCAAAAGGACGGCGTAGAAGTGCTCTACGACGACCGCGACGCGCGCGCTGGCGAAAAGTTTGCGGATGCCGACCTTATCGGCATCCCGCTCCGCGCCGTGATTTCCGACAAAACTCCTGCCGGAAAAGTTGAAATAAAAGAACGCACGAGCGAAACTCCGCGCATCGTTTCTCATGCCGAGTTATTGAAATTGGTTTCCGGAAAATAAAAAAGCCGTGAAAATCAGCAATACATTAAAACTTATTATCTCAATCGCCGTGTCGGAAGCGGCGGGAATTATTGGTTCCACTGCGTTTACCGCAGGCGGTTCTGTTTATTCGTGGTATGCGGGGCTTGTGAAGCCGGCGCTAAATCCTCCGGCGTGGGTATTCGGACCGGTTTGGATAACTCTTTACGCGCTCATGGGCGTTGCTCTTTGGCTTGTGTGGAAAAGCGATTCTACGCACAAAATAAAAGCGATATGGCTTTTTGCCGCGCAGCTTGCTCTTAACGCCATATGGTCGCCGGTATTTTTCGGGTTTCGTTCAATCGGTGATGCACTTGTTATTATCGTGCTTTTGTGGGCGGCGATTGTCCTCACTATTTTTATTTTCTCCAAGGTCTCCAAAATGGCGGCATATCTTTTGATTCCGTATATTTTATGGGTCAGCTTCGCTTTGTATCTGAATTACTCAATCTGGATGCTGAATTAAAATCCTAGCCGATTCATAATTTTCAACTCCGGCGGCTTGA
>CAYORD010000031.1:0-5190 GCA_964406265.1 uncultured Candidatus Saccharibacteria bacterium
ATCATTACGAGTATTAAAAGTGAGAGTGTCCTACTTCAGGGTGGAATTTAGGTTTAATCATCTGATACAACCCTAGCATAAGACACATAATCCGTCAATGTTTTGTTTATATCTTAAAATCCCCTCCTCAACTGAGGAGGGGTGCCGAGTCCGCGAGGCGGGGTGGTGGTGAATCCCCCTTTGAAGGGGGTAGGGGGATGTTGTATACTAATCCGCATGGCGGAAGTGATTGCTGATTTTTTTAATGCCTTCGGGTCGCTCGCGACCTATCTGTTTACGAAAGACAAAGAGAGCCCGTGGCGCGCGTACTTTTTCCGCGCGAGCGCGGTAGGGTTCGTCGCATACGGAATATGGTGGCAAGAAATGTTTGCCCAGATTTTCTTGATCAGCGCCGCTTGGGCGCGCGAGCTTATGCCGCTGTGGGTTCCTCTCCTGCTCATTTTCGTATTTGTCCCCTTGTGGCTCCGGTATGTGCGCGCCGGATTTTTTGAGAAAACCGGTTATGTATTGCTTGAAATAAAATTGCCGCGCGAGATTTTGCGCAGTCCGAAGGCGATGGAGCTTTTCTTTTCTGGAGCCGTATGGAGCAGGGGCTCGGTAACCTATGTGGATACCTTTTGGGACGGAAAAGTGGGGCCGTGGTACTCGTTTGAAATTGCATCGTTTGGCGGGGATGTAAAATTCTTCATTTGGGTATGGCCGAAACTTCGCAAGATAATTGAGACGCAAATCTATGCGCAATATCCGACGGTGGAAATAAGCGAAGCGCCGGATTATGCGGCTCGCTATCCGTATGGGCCGGAAGGCAGGTTTATGTGGGGTCCCTAGATCAAACTTTCCAAACCCGACCCCTACCCGATTAAGACCTATATTGATTATTGGTTGGACAAAGAGGAAGAAGAGGAAACAAAAGTTGACCCGATTACTCCGATGCTTGAGTTTTTGGGAGGGCTGAAAAAAGGCGAACAGTGCTGGGTTCAGATTCTCGCGCAAGCGCATCAAGACCGCAGTTGGATTCACGGGCATCTCTTTTCGCGGAAGGATTGGAAGGAGGAAGCGCAAAAAATTGTGAACGATATTATGAAGCGCGACCCGGAGACAAAATCATCACGGCAAAAAACCGAAACCGGTTTTCCTATTATTCCAACACTCACGGCGACAGAAAAAGATCAGGTGGATGCAATTGAGCGCAGCTTAAACAAACCCGCGTATGAATGCATGATTCGCGCGTTGTATTTTGCGGAAGGGGATGCACAGTCGGAAATTCCAAAATCAATTCCCGCGCTTGTCGGCGCATTTCGCCAATACAGCGCCAATAATTTCAACGGATTTAGATTAGGGTGGTTCACTGACCTTGCGGACGAGACCAAAGATGTGCTGTGGTTTACCGGTCTTCGCGACAAAATGGTAGAGATTTTTCAGAAAATATACGGCAAAAAAATGTACGACGCGTATCGTCGTCGCTCGTTCTTCCATTACCCGTACCGATTTTTCCATGTTGACAGGCCGTTTATTCTAACTGCCGAAGAACTCGCGACTATTTACCACTTCCCTGGCAAGGTGGCGGCAACGCCGACGATCGGTCGCGCGCCGTCGCGCAAAGCAGAGCCGCCGCCGAATCTCCCCGTATGATGGTGACGCGCATTGGTATTGGTGTTGTTTTTATTTCGCTCGCGCTTGTACATGCGTTCGCCTTCCGCGCGCCGTCGCATTTTCCGGACGAGACCTTTCTGACGATTGAGAAGGGAACACCGCTTCAGCAGGTTGTTACCGACTTTGCAAGGCGTCGGCTGGTGCGCTCCGGCTTTTGGCTGCGGCTTCTCGTAACGGCGCGCCGCGGAGACGGCGGAGCCGTCGCCGGCGATTACTTTTTTAAACAACCCGCGTCGCTTCCGCGCATCGCCGAACGCCTCTCTACCGGCGAGTTTGGTTTGGAAGAAACGCGCGTCGTGATTCCCGAAGGGCTTACCAACAAGGAAGTGGCGGCGGCTTTTGCGCGCGCGCTCCCGAAGTGGAGCGCGCGCGAGTTTCTGTCTTTGGCGGAGAAAAAAGAAGGATACCTCTTTCCAGATACATACCAATTTTTACCGAATGTTAAACCAATAGATGTCGTTACTACAATGGAAAATAATTTCAATAAAAAAATAGCCGAACTTGAACCGCTTATAAAAATATTTAAGAAGCCACAAAGAGATGTCGTGATTATGGCATCGCTTCTTGAAAAAGAAGCGAGGACTACGGACACGCGCCGCCGCATTGCGGGTATTTTGTGGAAACGGCTTCGGCTCGGTATGCTACTTCAGGTAGATGCCGTGTTCCCGTACATTTTTGATGGCAAGCCGTATGATTTAACCGACGGCGATTTACTCGTTGATTCCCCGTACAATACCTATAAATATAAAGGACTGCCTATCGGTGCGATTTCTAACCCAGGGCTTGATGCGCTCCGCGCGGCTGTTACACCCATAGACACGCCGTATCTCTATTATCTTTCCGACAAAAACGGCGATATGCATTACGCCAAAACGCACGACGAGCATCTCAAAAACCGCGCAAAATATCTAAATTTGTAGTTGTTTTAAGTGCGTAGATTTGGTATAATGAAGGTACTAAAATGGCTAAAAAAGGGGCAGAAAAGGCAAAAAAAATCACCAAAAGTGGGCCTGCCCGACCGAAGAACGGTCGTTCGGGCGGGCATCTGTACGATGCCTCTTCCATTACCGTCTTGGAGGGGTTGGAGCCGGTGCGCAAGCGCCCGGGAATGTATATCGGCACGACGGGGCTTGAGGGTTTGCACCACCTGATTACCGAGATTTTTGACAACTCGCGCGACGAGGCGATGGGCGGGTTTGCAAACGACATTGAAGTCGCGCTTCTTCCCGAAAATAAAGTGCGCGTTGTAGACAACGGCCGGGGCATTCCGATAGACACGCACAAACAAACCAAAGTGTCCGCGCTCGAAACGATTATGACAACGCTTCACGCCGGCGGAAAGTTCGGGGGTGAAGGGTATAAAATTTCCGGCGGGCTCCATGGTGTCGGCGCTTCGGTCGTAAACGCGCTCTCTCTGTATATGGAAGTCGTGGTGCATCGCGACGGAGGCATATATCGGCAGGAATACGAACGCGGCGAGGCGAAAGCAAAAGTTAAGAAAATAGATAACAGTAAACTACACGGCACCATCGTTACCTTTGAGCCAGACCCGAAAATTTTTCCGGAAATCGCCTTCAACGGCGACAAAGTTATCGCGCATATGCGCGAGCAAGCGTACTTGGTGAAAGGCCTCCGCATCAGCGTTATAGATGCCCGCTCGTTTGAAAAGCCGATAGACACTGCCGATATTTTCTATCTCCGCGAATTGGAACTTGATGCGCCGTCGCAGTCGTTTTATTTTGAAGGCGGACTCGTGTCGCTCGTTCGGTTTTACAACGAACACCAAAAGCCGGTTCACAAACATATCTTTTCTGTGGAAAAAGCGGGCGAAGGCGTTGAGGAAGTTGCGGTCGCGCTCCAATATGCCGACGATATTTCATCGCGCATTCTCGCGTTTGCAAACAACATCGGAAATCCAGAAGGCGGAACGCACATTACCGGTTTTAAAACCGCGCTCACGCGCACCGTCAACGCCTATGCGCGCAAGGCGGGGTTGGTAAAGGAAAGCGAAGACAATTTCACCGGTGATGATGTGCTTGAAGGGCTCACGGCGGTCGTGTCGGTGAAGCTCCGTGAGATTCAATTTGAAGGGCAGACGAAAGCAAAGCTCGGGAGTGTGGAAGCACAGGGCGCCGTCGCAACCGTGTTTGGCGAAGCGTTTGGCGCATTTTTGGAGGAACACCCCGAGGACGCGCGCGCGATTGTGAACAAGGTAATACTCGCGCTCCGCGCGCGCAAAGCGGCAAAAGCGGCGAAGGACTCGGTGCTCCGCAAGGGCGCTTTGGAAGGAATGACACTCCCAGGTAAACTTGCGGATTGCGAAACGAAGAGCGCTGAAGAAGCGGAGCTTTTCATTGTAGAGGGCGATAGCGCGGGCGGGAGCGGCAAGCAGGGGAGAGACCGTCGCACGCAAGCCATTCTTCCGCTCAAAGGCAAAATCTTAAATGTAGAGCGCGCGCGGCTTGATAAAATTCTCGGGTTTGCGGAAATAAAAGCGCTCGTGATTGCGCTCGGTACGGGAATATCGGACTCGTTTGATGTTACAAAACTCCGCTATCACAAAATCATTATTGCAACGGATGCTGATGTGGACGGCGCGCATATTCGCACCCTTCTTTTGACACTTTTCTTCCGCTACTTCCGCGCGCTTATAGACGGAGGGTTCATTTATATCGCCCAGCCCCCACTCTACAAAATTAAAAAAGGAAAAGAATTTTTCTACGCGTTTTCGGATGAAGAGAAAGCAAAAATTCTCGGTAAAGATGCAGAAAAAATTGACGAGATTGAAACGGAGGAAGAAACAACGGAAGAAAATCCTACTTCGCCAAAGGCTTCGCAGGACAAGGAAAAAGCTCAAAAAATATCGGTTCAACGCTACAAAGGCCTCGGTGAAATGAACCCCGAGGAACTGTGGGAAACGACGATGGACCCCGGCCGCCGCACGCTCAAAAAGGTTTCCGTGGAAGACGCGCAAGAAGCAGACAAGACCTTTGATACGCTGATGGGCGAGGATGTCCCCGCGCGCAAATCATTCATACAGGCCAACGCTAAAAATGCAACGCTTGACATTTAGGGCGGGAGGTGCTATACTATAAATAGAAAACGCTGACGGGCAAAAAGGCATTGTCGGAGACATATCGCCAACATTTGCGCCGCCAGTTGCTCTTTTCAAGAGCTACAGGTTTGTTGCTGTCCTTGTTCCAATCAGCAACCTGGAATAGAGCAGAACTCTATTTTAGGAGGCGTGTATGATTACACTTCCTAATGGGCAAAAAGTGACTTGGCCTCAGTGGGTCAAGATCATCACAGCCCATCTTCCGGTTACCGAGTAACCGGAATGGCTTCGCGGGAGATGTGCCATAAGAGACATCCCGCATCCCCACACTTGTCCGACAAGTGTGGGGGTTTTGTTTGTGGGAGGATTTATTTCTTGTCTGCAATTTCTTTATCCAAAAATCCGATCGCCTCTTCAGCCGATAACACTTGCTTTTTTCCTTCGCGCGATTCCAGCGCGACGGAGCCGGCTTTTTCTTCTTG
>CAYORD010000031.1:5290-6511 GCA_964406265.1 uncultured Candidatus Saccharibacteria bacterium
TACTGCACGGTGAACGCCGTGTTTTCCAACCCGCGCACATCTTTCATCTGCACATCGATTTTCGGGCCGTAAAACGCGGCTTCGTTTTTCGCTTCGCCAAACTTTTCTCCGCGCGCCGTAAGAACGCTTCGGAGCGCTTCTTCCGACTCATCCCACGCCGCGTCGTCTTTGTAGTATTTTTTGCTGTCCTCGCGAGCGCCGAGCGACAAGCGGTACCAGTAGTCCTCGCCTTTGCGCAAGCCGAAAATGCCGGAGAAGAAGTCAATGAGGTCTAATACAGCCGAAACCTCGCTTTCCGCCTGCGCGCGGTTCGCGCAAATAATATGCGCATCGGAAAGGCAAAAGCCGCGCACGCGCACGAGCCCCGAAAGCACGCCCGAGAGCTCGTATCGGTACATTTTTGCAAACTCGGCGATGCGCATCGGCAGGTCGCGGTACGAACGCGGAGCCGAAAGATATAATTCAAAATGATGCGGGCACGACATCGGACGGAGCATAAAGAGCTCGCCGTCTATATCTATCGGCGCGTACATTGATTCTTTGTAGTACGGGTAGTGCCCCGACTTTTTGTACAGGTCTATTTTTGCGATGTCGGGCGTTGCGACATGCTGGTAGCCGCGTTTTAATTCTTCGTCGGTAATGAATCGTTCCAGCTCGCGCCGCAACACCGTACCCTTCGCCGTCCATAGCGGCAACCCTTTCCCCACCGTGTCGGAAAAAGTGAACAACCCAAGTTCTTTTCCAATAACCCGATGGTCCCGCGCCGCCATTTCATCTGTTTCTTTTTTATCTTCTTTTTTTATCTTTTTCATACAGGAATAAGTGAAAAGGGAAGCTGTTGCGATGCATTAAGAAGCGTAAAGCCACGCACTTGTTTTGTTTTCGGGTCGCGCCGCATAAGCACATCATTGCCCGCCTCAACAACCTCGTCATTCGCGCGCGGCGCGCCTTGCGAGAAATAGAAAACATCGGCTTCTTTGTCGTAAAAATAATTCATAAGATTGATGTGATTTTATCACAACCATTTTATGAGTTCAATATCTCCTCACTGCGAGCGAAAAATACGCATAGCGATAGTATATCAAGAAAAACACAAAAAAAGCCTGTTTACGCGCTCAACCTTGACGGATTATGCGTCTTGTGCTAGGGTATTAGCAGAGTTTCTTGCCTAAATTCCACCCTGAAGTAGGACACTCTCACTTTTAATACTCGTAATGATAC
>CAYORD010000032.1:0-539 GCA_964406265.1 uncultured Candidatus Saccharibacteria bacterium
GTTTTGAAGCACCAGAAATGCGTTGTCCTCAACGCCTCCCTTCCAAAAAGTGTCTTCGGTAAATCCGCGCACCTCCGCTATGTCTCCCAAAAACCACCGCACGAGGTCTATCATGTGCACCCCTTGGTCAATAAGTTCGCCGCCGCCACTAATTTTTTTATTAAAACGCCATTCCTTTTCATAGCCTTTTCGTCCCCCGAATCCGTACCGCGCGCGGATAAAAAGTATCTCGCCTATGGCGCCCCCTTCAAAAAGTTTCCGCGCGCGCACGAACCCATCGTGATAGCGATGATTAAAACAAATCATGTAGCGCACACGGTTTTTTTTTGCAAGCGCGATTGCTTTTTCTACTTCTGCAGGCGAGATACCGCCGGGTTTTTCACAGAGCACATGTTTTTTGTTTTTGAGAAATGCGATAGAAACGGGCGCGAGCAGGTTATGCGGCAGAGCGACAACGGCGGCATCAATGTCTTTTGCTCTGGCGACTCTTTCCCAACTGCTCTCGGCGCGACAACCGCGGAATCGTCCCGCGAGTATTT
>CAYORD010000032.1:549-5862 GCA_964406265.1 uncultured Candidatus Saccharibacteria bacterium
GACACTAAGAATACATTTCTTATTCCCCGCAATCGCCTTTGCCCAACGCGAGCCAATACCTCCCGCTCCGATGAGCGCAACATTTAATTTTTTATTCGTATTCATTAGTATCATTCGTACACATTCGTATATTGGTATCTTGTATTACCAGTCATATCCACGGTCTTTCGGTTTAATGCGCCTCAATGTATAAATATCCGTTTCCATAAGCGCTTTTTTGTGCTTTGGAAAATCACGCCATCTGTCATGTACAGCGCTAATAAACTTCCCAGTGACACCATCCGTTTCCTCTGACGCAAGAAACACGCAAAGTTCAGCGACATCCTCTGCCGATGCGCCACCGTTTTTTTTCTGCGCAAGAAGATTTTTATATTCTTTCACCCCGACCTTTTGAGGTCCTGCCGCAAGCATCTCGTCCAGAAGCCGCGTGTTTATGGCGCCGGGCGCTATCACATTGACATCAATATGCGCTTTTTTCTCCCGAAGTTCTGCCGCGAGATTTTCGGTGAGATTCACGATTCCCGCTTTAGAAGCGGCATACGCGCTAAAAAACGGGCGCGGGCTCGCCGCGCCACCGCCGGAGAAATTGATTATTTTTCCTCGTCCGCGCTTCAACATGTGCGGCAACACTGCATGAATCATGTTGAAGGTTCCTAAGAGATTCACGCGCACTGCCTCGTGCCATTTTCGCGCAACTGTTTCCGGAAAGAAACCAATGACGCCATGTATGCCTGCCGCGTTCACGAGACAATCAATTCTTTTGCATTGCCTTATCACTGCGGTGATAGCTTTTTTCACCTGTGTATAATCGCTCACGTCAACAGAGAAAACTTTTATTTCTCCTTCTTTATGAAGTTCACGCTGTGCCTTTTCAAACGTCGTACCCGACTGCGCAAAAACGATAACATGAAACCCATTTTTGAGAAACGCGCGCGTAATCTCCTTTCCGATTCCACCAAAACCACCGGTAATAAGCATAATTTTCATCCTGCTGATAGTTACAAAAAAACAAAAAAAAGACAAGCGGCGCTAATCGCGCTTGTCTTCATGTCTTCATGACTGGATTATGACGTGAGATACCTCACCGTCTGCTCATGTGGCCATGGAAGCGTTAAAGGATACCCTGGTTCATAGATTGCCATGAGTTCTGATGCTCCCCACCAAAGACTCAAAACTGGGGAGTATATCCCGTACTTGAACTCACCGCTGTGAAATTGGAGTGCTATAGAAAAATCCGGCAAAAGTCCTTCTGTGCTCTTGAACTTCTCGTTGTATAAAGAAACAATCCTATTTATCATATTCGCAATCTCGCCCGTCGATACATTCTGATTTTGGCGCTTTGGCAGAATAAAGCATTGTCCTGCCCGTAGCCCTCCTGCCCCAACAAGCGAATGACCTTCATCAAAAAGTACGAGGTCTTTTTTCTCCATGAATATTTCGCGCATCTTTTCGGGAACAATAGATTCGGATCTGTCAGAGAACGCGTACTGCACGATATGATAATGCAGATGACAGACATTCTGTCCCGCCAAAGCGCCAATATGGACAGCGACAAAAAGATTTTCTAATCCACTTGCCACGGTTACTCCGTGGATGTACAAAAGCGCCTCAGCAATCTTCTCGCGACCCCCCAAAGTACGCTGTTCATTGGCAGACCAGCAATCGCGCGGAATAATTAGCTGATGGAATATGTAGGGCGTGAATTTGTTCTGCATCATACGCCATTCACAGCCGGTAAATCCTTTCAAGAAAATGCCTTCGTCTCTGCAAAACGGGCAGGTTTCCCGGTTCGCCTCCATTTCTTTCTCCCCAGGGCGACTCACCTTGTCTTCACTTCGCGTCCCGCCAGCAACGCTTCGCATTCCATTCGGCCAGTTGTAGAACACAACCTCGCTCATGTGATATCTCCTCTTCGTGATTTTTACAGAGTACAAATCTGCAAACAATATAATGCTTATTACCTATCTGTCAATTTGACTTTACTTATTTTATATGTAAATATCGCGCGTAGATTTCCTTGCTCCTCAAACAACAAAAATCGTCCGGAGACGAAGAATGATTACGCAAAAAATGATTGAATAGTTTTTTAACAGAGAAACTTCTCCACTCTCTTTAAATCCTCGGGAGTAGTAATGTCACCGATAAATTTTTCAGAGAGAGCGGCGTACACCGGATAGTCCTTCACAAACTGGTCAAGCACAGAGGTAAGGTAAAACCCCCCTTTCCTGTTCGCAATTGGTTTATAACCAAGAACAGATTTATTCAAAACCATAATACCGTCGGCGACTATGTTTGATTTCGGCTTCGCGGGCTTTTCTTCAATCTCGGCTATGGTACCGTCCTCACGCACGAGCGCGACACCGCCGGTCTCCGGGGTCGCAGACTTAAACGATAAAACACTGAGCGGGTGCGCGAGACACATTTGTATATTTTCCCGATACGGCAGCTCATCTCCATATAAGAACAAGAACCTCTCTCCTTTATTTAGAAATTTCTCTGCTGCTTTTAAACTGTACGCCGTCCCTTTTTCTGATCCTTCCGCATAGTACACACGCTTCCCTCTGTGTGTCGTCCCCAGATATTTTTTAATCTGTCCTCCTAAGTATTTCACGACGACAACCGCCTCCGTAATCTCACCAGGTAACGCCTTAAAAATATGGTCCAAAATCGGCCTGCCGTTTATGGGAAGAAGCGGTTTCGGCATCTCAAGGGTAAGCGGGCGCATGCGCGTTCCCTCACCTGCGGCTAAAATGATGGCTTTCATGTACTTTGACGTGGTTTTAAAATCAATCCTATAACGAGGTTTATAGTCACTATAGGCAGTATGAACGGGAAAAATGATTTCTTAACGACTTCAAAATGTGGCTCAATCTCTTCAAAAATCTCACGGGGCACATTGATATGTTCGCTTCCTATGCACCAACCATAAGACACGCCATACCTCTTCTCAAAAATCCGCCGCGCGCTTATCCGCCGCGCAAAGGAATATGCGAGACCGCCTTCGCACGGTATCACTACTGCAAACTCGCCCGATGGCTTCAAAACGCGCCGCACCTCGCTCACTGCCGCAGGCAAATTCGGCAAATGTTCCAGAACATGAATTGCAATGACCCGGTCAAAGTACGAATCCGGAAAATCTATCTTCTCTTGACAATCGCCTGTTATCACGTGAACATCGGCAAACCGTTCACTGATAATCGCCGCCATATGGGGGAGAATCTCAAGCGCGTAGTAATCGGTACCTACCCTGTCCTCATGAGCAATATGCTCTCCAAGACCCGCGCCTATTTCAAGCACTCGCCCTCCCGGGCGGCATTTTTCCACCGGGAATCCGTCGCTGAAACGCTCTATCATGCCATATTTGTGCGGCAGGACCTCGTGCCAATACTTCATAAAGTCATTTTTTATGCGTTTTTGTTCCAGCGTAAGTTCTGGAAGTTTTTTGGGCCACTTAGACATAACAATTAAATACCCCCCCCAACTTCATAAATCTCAATATTATTTTTATCATAAACTCGATTATATTTTTCAAGCACGTCGCTATTAAAATCTACATTTTTCTCCCGAGGACCAATAAAAATATAGTCCATTCTATAACTGAGAGTTTCCAGGGGGTTAAAGAAAATATACTCATTTAACTTTTTTTCCAATATTGAGTCCGGCAATACGACAACATCATGAGCCTTTAAATAAGCATCAGTATCCCTACTCGCATACTTGTGGCTAAAGAAATATTTTATCCCAGCAGATGATTGTATCATATTATAAAAATACTCTGGCGAGACGCTGAGTAGGGAATACGCGCTATAGAGCCGACTTAAAAACTCTTCTTCGGTTGCAAGCGAATTGTTGGCTCTCGCAAGGAAAATTCTGTTGTGTGTATATACGGATATATCAATATTCGTCTGAAGCGCTGGCGTCAAAATAACGCTATCTTCCAGTGTATTTTCATTAAGCCATTCGTAGGCATGCATGATATTTTCAGGCACGGTATACACGTGCGCGTATTTTTTTGCCTCCGCAATCTCGGTGTAGATGATGTTGGAGAATAGAAAGAACACGAGCATGGTCCCAAGAACCACGAACACGGACGAGTATCTCAATATTTTTATTCTATTCTTAAAATGAAGTATTGCGTAATAAAAGAGCGTGAAGAGGATTATTCCTCTCGTCATAAGAAATACTCTGGTCGCCCAATGGTCTGACTGGATATTGAAACCGGTAATCACCTGCTCGTTCAACACGACTATTTCCGCAACCGCAAGCGCCGCGAGGAAAAGCCCGAGAACGGGTCTGTTGAATTTTTTTCCGGTCCAGAGCGCACCGAGGGTCATAAGGAATACAACAATATACGATTTCCAGAGAAACCACCGGAAGCCGTGTCCAAGTTCCGGCCCCATGCGCCCGATGAGCTCTTGATAATTGGGGAGCGCCGCAAGGTTAAAATGACTTACCCAAAATGGTATAGAAACAGTGAGCCCGATGACACCTATGGCGAGTATCGCGTGAGATTCCTCTTTGTGTTTTCCCAAAAGCAGTGCGAAAAAGAAAAGCCCCAGAAACACCGTGAAGAATGCCCAGAAATAAAAATAGAGATAAAAAAGGGTCCCATAAAAAACTCCCGCAAGCGCAATGAAACATTTTCTCTTTGTTCCCGCTCTCGTTGCTTTATAGGTGAAAAAAAGAGAGAGAAGAAAAAATGATGCTCCGGGAATAAATGCTTCACGGGTGAGATAAGAAAGACTCGCGGTAAATGTGTTTTGGATAGGCACGGGTGAAAACTGCGAAAAAAAAAGTCTGAGCTCTGTAAAAGACGAAGGGGGAATATAGTGTGCTATCTGCGGAAAGAGCACGAGTATTATCGCGGAAAAAAGCGCGAACAATTTTTGCCGTGTCAGCATGTAAAGCAAGAGATAGAATGAAATAAAGATAAGTATGGGAAAAATAAAATCCGTAATAATAATTCCGGGAAATATCGTTTCAAACGGCGCAAAAAATGGCGCCATGACTGCGGCAGAAAGAAGCGGCCACAATGCAGGTCCATCTTTATGCTCATAGGTATCTATTTCCCCTGAAAATATTTTCCCATCCACGATATCCCTATAGCGCCCCGCCTGGACGTTCATCATGTCAAAATTTGATTCTTGCGTAACAGGTACATACGATAGTCCTTGTTCTCGCAAGGTGTTATAGCGCACAAAATGCGGCAGGACTGCATACATAATGCCACTCACAACAACCGCGACAGCCAATACTATTTTAAATAAACGATTCTGGTTCATATCTCTACCATTTTCCCAATACTATTGAGAA
>CAYORD010000032.1:5872-6489 GCA_964406265.1 uncultured Candidatus Saccharibacteria bacterium
CCTGCGCCATGAAAAGCGCCCTGACTAGATAAATCCCGCCTGAACAAGACCGGCACGAAGATTCGGCTTCTCGACAATGGCTTGCATGGCGCGCGCAATATCACGTGGTTCATCCGGAGTCACAAGAAGAGCGGCTCCGTTACCCCCGATCTCTTTCAAAGATGATCGGTTTGAAGTAATAACCGGAATACCACAATCCATTGCTTCAAGTACTGGAAAACCGAATCCTTCAACAAGGGTGGGGAAGACAAGCGCCTCGGCACGGCGATAGACATAAGAAAGTATCTTTACAAACTCAACTTTTAAGTCTTTTATTTTCAAGAAATCTTTGTCTAGGGTGATTAAAGTCGCATTGTTATGTTTGCAAATTGATGCTATTAAGAGGTCTGCTGTGCTTGCTTCTTTACCTTCTTGTTTTAACAAAAGTGAGCCATTCATCTCACGCACTAAAGTACGGAGATTTCTGGCTCACTTTGTTAAATCTTTGGTTTGCGCGGTCATATTATAGAGTAAAAACAAGAAAAATGTAGATTAGTTCTATTTTTGCGCGGTTTTAATGCTTGAAAAGGTAGTAAACCCCCCTTCAATTACCACTCCACAAATTAACCAGAACCCGG
>CAYORD010000033.1:0-6426 GCA_964406265.1 uncultured Candidatus Saccharibacteria bacterium
GCTTCGCTCGGCACCCCTCCTCAGTTGAGGAGGGGATTAAGGGGTGGTGGTGTTTGTATTATTTCCGTTCGTGTTCGTACAATGAAACAAACGCCGTCTCTCCAGAAAGAAAGGTATCCGGCGTTGCAGCTCGCGCAAATTGCAGTGATGAAGAAAATGCGCCGGCGCCAAAAACGGAAAATGCCGGAGTACACCCCGCTTCATCTTTGTCAAAAATCGACTCGCGGAGCGCAAAATCAAAAAACGGAATGCTCCGTTCGTCCGACAGAAGAGTGGCGCGCGCCGGCGCAAACCCCGCCTTTATTTTTGGCAAAAGCGCTGTTGCGAGCGCGCGCCTCAAGCGAATACCTGCTTCCGCGCGCGCATGTTCTACCGTTGTGCGGCGCGCGCCGCCAAGCATTCCGAAAGACGGGGCACGCAAAAATGATTCTGCGGAAACAGATGAACTAAACGCGCCGTCGCTCCACGCGGCGCGCGCCGCGGTGCGGATGCCGAACGGAATGGAAATAACTTCCTGCAAAATACCAGCGCGTTCAATCGCGAGTTCCGTCGCTTCGCTCCCCGCGCATACCGTGAGCGCGTCGCCCTGCTCGTGCGCCGATGCAGACAAAGCCCCCGCGCACGCTGGAGCCGCTCCGTGCCACTCTCGCGGTGTGTGTGAAAGAGTGTCAAGCACATTTCCAAACTTGGAAATCGCATTTTCCGGCGCAAAACTTTCAAGGAGCGTCAATTCAAGCGTGCGCGCTTCCTTCCCGACGGCAGATGCGACCGCGTACCCATTTACGCGAAATTCGGTAATTTTCTTTTCAACGACGCGCACCGCTTCCGCAATTTCGCGGTGCGCGGCGCGAAAGTTGTCTGTAATCCCCTTTTCTGCTTCGTGAATAACTGCCGCAAGCGTGTCAGCCGCAAGCAGTGTGGGTTCCGGAAAGTCAGTGCGCACGGAACGCGTTTTAGAAACGACCCACGGGGAATTGAGAAAAAGATGCGCTCTTTGTACGCTGATAATGTCTGTCCGATAGAGCGTGAAGGCGTGTGCGCAGAGTTCATTAAGTGCATGAAGCGTTGCCGAAAAAAAGTGCTTCGGCTCAAGCTGTGGCGCGAGTGCAATCGGCGCGCGCAGAGTAAAAAGAAGCGTCGGCTTTGTATTTGGAAACACGCCAACAACCCCCGCGGCAACGCTGTCGCTTGCAATATCAACGAGCAAAAACCTTTTTCCCTGCCCGGAAGAAGAAAACCATTTCATTACAGAATTGTATCACGGTATGTGCAATATTCCCTTGTTATTTTTGGACTTGACAGAAATACCGCTATCTGCTATACTTTTTCTAGAAATCGCTTGATACGGCGCTATGCGATTAAACAGAAAGGAATTGTTGTGAGTGCAGAAAAAAAAGAAATCACCCATGATTCGTTGCAAGAACAACTTGAGAGAACTCTGAATATTCTCAAGCAACGAGAAACCGGTTGGTTCACTTGGCACATGGCTTTGAACGAAGCCCTGTCCGAGTTAAGTTCCACGCTCTGTCCTTTGTTCCAAAAACAAGTGTATGAGATGTCGGCATCGGCTCGTCTTGCTGAGCTGAAAATGGAGACATTTCTCATTCTAAATGGGAAAATGATCAACCGTTATCAAGATCAGCAGGCAGAGAGAATGGATGATGAAATGTTTGATTTGTTCAAAATGGCAACAGCAATAAGGATGGCGAAATCAGAGAGTGAACTTCGGACTGTCATTCCCGACCTGTAATCCTCTCGTCCTCTTCAAACCCCGCCCACAAAGCGGGGTTCTTTTTTTCTTAATTTGTTTATCCAGTCATTTTGCAAAATGTCTGTATAACAGATTTACAGGGGTGCGCGATTAATTTACGGAAAGCCCTTTACAAAAAACAAGCACGGCTTCTGCTCGTTCCGTTATCTTGTGGCGCACTTCTTTTCCTTGATACCGTTTCAGAACCAAACCGGCAATCGCAAGTTTTCGGATATGGTCGGAAGTGTTTTCATAGTTGGTATCAAATTCCCGCGCGATTTCCGCAACAGACAATTCTGGCTTCTTTTTCAGCAACGACAAAATTGCAAGCCGACGGTGGTTTGCAAAACCTTTCATAATCCGTTCAAGTGGTCGTCCTTCAATGCTCATATATTATATTTATTTTACTCTTATACAGACATTTTGCAAAATGTCTGTATATACCGACACCCGATGTTTGCTGCCTATCAACATCGGGTGTCAGTTGAGAACAGCTTTAATTCGCCTGACACCCGCCGAGACGGCTTCTTCTTTTAGAACCTTAAATGTGCCGAGCGCGCCGGTGTTTGCAACATGCGGGCCGCCGCAGAATTCTTTTGAATAGGCGGTTTCTAAAGAATTGCCTATAAAATATACGCTCACCTGCTCACCGTATTTCTCACCGAAAAAATGCAACGCACCTGTTTTCTCCGCTTCCGCAAGCGGCAAAATAATTTTCTGCACCAGTAGACCCTCTTTTATTTTTTCATTCACAATGCTCTCAACTTTTTTCTTTTCTTCATCCGTCATTTTTCGCGGAAACGCAAAATCAAATCGCAATCGCTCGGGTGTGATATTGCTCCCCTTCTGTCGCACCTCATCACCCAACACATCCCGCAGCGCCTGATGCAACAAATGGGTCGCCGTGTGGTATTTGAGCGACTTCTCGCTTGTGTCCGCAAGCCCGCCCTTAAATTTTTTTTCCGCGCCGGCGCGAGACACTTCTTGATGCGTTTTTACTTCTTCTTGAAATTCAATTTTCAATTGCCTGATTTTTTCTTCTGTGATTTCTAAAGGTCTACCAGAATACATTTCAGTTAATCTTCTGTCATATTCTTTGAGTTTTTCCAAGCTTAATTCAAGTGGAAACCCGTAAGTTGAAAATAAAATAAAAAGATTCGTACCTGATATTTCCATTCCTTGTTCTTTTATTTCTTCATTGGTTTCTGAGTTGTATTCGCCGAAACCAGCAAACATATCCTCTATTTCTTTTAATCCATTCGTTAATGTCTTTCTAAACTGCTGTTCTTCATGATTGAGTAGGTCTTCAATTTCTCGTTTTTGTTGCAGTAGGTTTTTATACTCTGCTTTATATAAAAGTACAACAGTATCAAGTGGATTATGAAGTTGATTGCCATTCATTTGTAATTTATCAAGATGCAAGATTGCGCGCCGAAGCAGACGGCGAACAAAATAACCTACATCTGTATTACTCGGCATTACGCCATCAGACATTAAAAATACAGCGGCGCGGATGTGGTCAAGAATAATTCGATATGATTTTTGATTTTCCTCGCTTGCGTATTTTTTAACCGTGTATTTTTCAAGGTTTTTAATAGAGATGTTAAAAACATCCAGCTTAAATATATCAGAATCATTATTCGCTGCCGCAGTGATGCGTTCCAATCCCCCGCCAAAATCTACATTCCGTTGCGGTAATTTTTCAAAACCTTTTTCTGTTTTCCGATACTCCATAAATACCGAGTTCCCGATTTCAAGAAACCGGCCACAATCGCAATTTGGATGACATTTATCTCCAAATTTTTTATCGTGCGGAATTTGAGTGAATTCATAAAAAATCTCACTGTCGGGACCGCCAGGCTCTCCGACCGGCATCTTTTCTGGTGTGCCGGAACGGCTCCACCAATTTTTCTCAACGCCGTAAAACTTTACATGGTCTTTCGGTATTCCCAATCTTTCCCATATTTCCGCAGATTCAATATCCTTGCGCAATCCTAAGTTCTCATCTCCATTGAAACAACTTACCCACAACTTCTCTTTCTTTATTCCAAGTTCAATCGTCAAAAACTCAAAGAGCCAGCTTAATTGTTCCTCTTTCCAATAGTCCCCAAACGACCAATTTCCAAGCATCTCAAAAAAGGTGGTGTGGCGATTGTCCCCCACTTCCTCTATATCTTGCGCGCGAAAACATTTTTGCGAATCAACGATTCGTTTCCCTGCTGGATGCGTCTGTCCCAAAAGATACGGAAGCATTGGCTGCATTCCGCTTCCCGTAAATAGCGTCGTTGGGTCATTCTCGGGGATAAGGGAAGCGCTTGGAATAATCACATGTTTATGTGTTTTATCAGAAAAAAAATCCAAATACTTTTTGCGGACTTCGGCAACAGTGAACATATAGATAATATCTTATCGCATTTTCTCGTAATAAAAAAGCGCCTCCCGTGTGAGCGGTAAGGCGCCACGATCTTTCGTGTGTTTGATTTCCAACCCCAGAAAGGGCCGGTGGTGTATACTTGCCACCGTACAAAATGAACTTAGCCTGAGTCTTCTCCTCTTAGGAACCTTCATACGGACCCAAACCGGCTTTCGCAGGTCGAACGCAGGTCAGAGTCATTGTCATCCACCAAGCTATTTCCAGTTCCAAGGAACCAAACTTACTCTCAAGTATAATTTACGACACTTTAAAAGTCAAACATCACTTCTTTCTTATTCCAACTTTCCTAGGAATGTAAGAATAGCAAAGGCGCGTTTGGTGAGCGCGTGATGAACGGAGCGTCCTTCGTAACGCTTCAACACAAGCCCGCCATAACTCATACGGCGAATGTGTTCTGAAGCAATCCTAAAGTCAATATCAATTTCGGTGGCGATTTGATCAAGAGTCAGTTCCGGCTCTTTTGCAAGCAACGCCAAAATCTGAACGCGCCGGTGGTTCGCGCACCCCTTAAGTATCCTTTCCAACTCTTTTGGTTTTTTCAGCACACTCTTATTATATCAGTACATTTCATTTTTGATACTCCTACATTCCTAGGAATGTAGGAACATGTGAATATTAATCAAAACAGCGTTGGTTTTTCATTTTTATGTGCATTTTCTTTTTTTGTTTTTTCCGGTGCGATGGGTATAACAGAGACCTCAGCCGCCGCTTTGCGGTAGGTACAATAGTCGCATGCGCCGTCTGGCGCGGGAATCTCGGTCGAGTCAAGACAGATTTTGATTTTTGCGAGCGTCAGCTCCACCCAGTCGGTTTTGCCTTTATAAGGAATTACCGACACATCAAACTCAAGCCGCGCGTCAAACGCCTCGCGGTCGGTTTTGCCGTTCACATAGACAAAGTAGCCCGTATCGGAGACCTTGAATCCATTCTGTCTGAATAACCATTGATACACTTCCATTTGCCGCTTGTAACCGTCTTGCCACTCCGCATCCAAGTTCACTTCGCCGTCTTTTGCCGTTGCCTTATAATCAACGACAATCAGCTCGCCGTTTGGGCGCACCCATACATCGTCCACCCCGCCGCGAACCAAAAAGCCGGTTGGCGCGTGGCGGAAGGCGACACCTGCGCGGAGCGAATCGCGCCACTCCTCAATTTTTGCGTGCTGTAACGGCACCGCGTCTATGCCGTACTTTTTCATCAGCGGATGCGCCGTTCCTTTCGCGCGATGCGCGTCAAATTCTTTTTTTAATAATTTATCTACCGCACTGTTCAACGAGAACGGAAACCCGGGTGGCCGTGCCACGCCCAATTTATTGTCCGTATAAAAACAGCGCGGACATTCCAAAAACAAGTCAATTTTGGAACGCGATAATTTCCAGTTTGGTCCTCCGTAATTCCACTCCGCCTTCCGGTGCGGTTTGTAGTATTCAGACATAACATACAGTATAAACTATAAGTAGTTTTACACAAAAAAATCGCCTGCGTGTGATGCACGCAGGCGGAATTACAAACTTACAACTCAATACCCTTGCTCAATGCGAACATACGTTCTTCTTGTTTGCGCGAGGCAAGTTTTTCTTTTACTTTCTTTTTCGCGCTTTGAATGTTTGCGCAAATCCCTTGAGGTCCAATTCCACGTTCTTGCGCGGCCTTTATGGTTTTTTCGCCTTCAAATAAAACCCGTTTGACTGCATGTTGTTGTTCAGAAGAAAGTTCATTGATAATCTCCAAGAATTCATTGTCATCTTCTTTTTCCATGAGTTCTTGGTCCGGAGTCGGCGGGAGCGCAAACGTCTCACGATAACCGATAAGTTTATCCAACGGCACTTCTGCGCTCCGTTCAAACACTTTTGGTTTATCAAGAAACTCATCCGTACGAATTGATTCCGGAAACAAATCCTCAACAGTCATTCCGGTGAGTTCCATCAACTTTTCGGTAAGTTCTCGTGCCTTTCTTTTCATCTCCTCATTATTTTTCGTTGAGAAAAGAAACGGAGGTTTTTTCTTAAGGTTGATAACCAAATAGAGGGTGCTCAATCGTATTCCCAGAAACTGTGCTGCCTGTTTAATGCTCCATCCGCGTTTTTTTATCGCTTCATAAAGCACACCGTGCTTCATCCTCGCCACAACTGCAATCTTAAATGTATCCTCTTGCATTTTTTACTCACTTTCTTGAATTGTTTTATTTTTGGTTCATTCCCAAATGTAGTAGGACACTCTTGTAAAATAGAGTGTTATGAAA
>CAYORD010000034.1:0-1953 GCA_964406265.1 uncultured Candidatus Saccharibacteria bacterium
TTTCATAACACTCTATTTTACAAGAGTGTCCTACTACATTTGGGAATGAACCAAAGAACCTTGAAAGGAAATATGCATGTTAAACCAACTGCAGTGTTTACACCCTTTGGGGGCATGGCGGAAATTCAAATGTTCGGATTGCCACACAACTGGCGACTAAAATCAAAAGAAGAGGAACAAGTTAATCATAAAGAGGTGTGGGAACGCATTCTTTCCGTCGCACGTTCTGCTGGACCATGCAATGTGTTTATACCGCGCATCAACCCCGAGGGGCGGCACATCAAGTGTTGCAATGGAGAATATTTTGCTGTTACGCACACAACTGACGACAGGGATGTGCACCTGTGGCGTAGCAGAGATGAGTGCGAGGGCGTTCAATTGGGAGTCGGACAAGGATGTTGGATCTCCAGTGCCGATTGCTATACCATAATCGCCGCGAGTCGTTACTATAAAAAAATGATAGTAGCACACGCGGGGCGCGATTCGCTCATTGATCGAAAGTTCTTGCAAACCGGTAAACGGCATGAACGATTTGAAAGCATTGTAGATGCCATTATGCGGTGTTTTGCGCTCCAGGGGGGTGACGATCTTTCTGTATTTATCTGCGGAGGATTAAGTACTCCTGAGTATTTCGGGCATCCGATAAAAGGAGAACAACTAATGATGAAGGAAAATCGTCTCCTATGGAGTTATTTAGAACGATACTGGCCGCAAGCATATGTGCTGTATCATGATATGCTTCGCATTGCGCTGTTCCAGTTTATCCATGAACAATTCATCAGACGCGGGGTCCCTCCGCATCGTATTGGATTCGATGGGATAGACACATTCAGTGACAAAAGCGAAGACGACCATTATCTGTGGTGGTCGCACCGCAGGTTTATTGAGTGGGGAAACATGCGCATCGACGGCCGCAACGGCATCTTCGTCATCCGCCGATGGTAACAAACAAATGTTTAGAACACAAAGCCACCAAAACCGAAAGCGGGGGGTGGTTTTTTCTTTCGTGCGCCACCCTTGTTATTCTGATATTCTCAAGAATAACAGAATGTGCTCTACCTTACTTATTCTAATGTTCTCAAGAACTTCAGAACATAATTAGCGCGATCAGTAAGTTTGTGGCGAATTGAGACGCTGTCTGATTTTTTAAGCACGAGCCCCGCAATCGCAAGGCGGCGCAAATGGTCGGCGGCGGTTTTGTAATTTATATCAAGCAGTTTAGCGATTTCGTCTACGGACATTTCCGGTGTCTTTCTCAAAATCTCCATAATCTGAATGCGCCGATGATTTGAAAATCCGCGCACCAACCGTTCAAGCGTGCGATAATTTTTTTCACTTTTGTTTTTGTTCATAGTTTTACTTTCTGCTCTTTATTATATTCTTATGTTCTCAAGAATAACAGAATATAAGATGCGGTGCAACGCAGTTCATTGCATACCAATCATTTTCAATAATAAAGGTACGGTTGGTCTGTGCGGATTTGGAAGCATAGACGGTGCGTACCACCCTGCTTCTGCAATTTCGATTCCGTCAATATGAAAAACTGGATTTTTTACTATTGAACGAAAACAAACCACGGTGTCTCGTTTATATTCTTTTCTGCTCTCGTACTCTCCAATTTTCTCTACACCATCAAGAATGATACCAATTTCTTCTTTTATCTCTCTCCGTGCCGCTTCTTCATAAGATTCTCCTGAACGGACACCACCACCTGGAATAGTCCACGCCCGATGTGCATATCCCAAACGAACCAACAAAATCTTTCCTTGCCACACTATCAACACCTTCACTCCGCGTGTTTGCGGTCTAGAAATAAACCAGTAGAGCCGCCGAAACGGATTGACGGTGTTCCAAAATGTGTGTATCAAAAATTTCTTCATATTTTTGCGATATTTCTTTATTCTGATGTTCTCAAGAATATCAGAATGAACTATATTATACAAATTATACAAT
>CAYORD010000034.1:1977-2645 GCA_964406265.1 uncultured Candidatus Saccharibacteria bacterium
AACCAACATATCTGCGACTTTGTTGGTATCGCCAGCGCCGAGCGTGAGAATGAGATCGCCCGTGCCGCAAAGTTTTTGCGCGAGCGCGATCGCTTCGGTAAAAGTTTGCGCGAATTGCGCGGCTTTGCCGTTCTTTTTTATTTCATCAACAACCATTTCTGAACTGATGTCGCCCGGGTCTTTCTCGCGCGCAGGGTAAATAGGAAGAAGAATCACAGAGTCGGCGCGCGCGAAGCATTTTCCAAAGTCCTTCAAGTGGTCTTTTGTGCGCGAATACAAATGCGGCTGGAATACGACGACAATCTTTTGTGTTGGAAACAGTTCGCGCGCGCCTTGGAGTGTTGCAATAATTTCGGTCGGGTGGTGACCATAATCGTCGTACACCATCGCACCATTATTGGTTTTGCCGCGATATTCAAACCGCCGCCATGTGCTGGAAAATTCGGAAAGAGACTTTAGAGCGGCGTTCTCGTCAATTTTTAACGCGCGAGCGACAGCGAGCGCGGCTTTTGCGTTTTCTAGGTTGTGCTTGCCCGGAATCTTAAGTTTAAATCCTTCGGGCAGAAGAATCCCGCTAAAGTCATTCAGCAACTTCCCGTCTTCCGGCAGTTTCGCCGCAAGCTCCGCAAACGCGCTTTTAATATCGTTTAGATCTTTGTAATAGTCCA
>CAYORD010000034.1:2655-6318 GCA_964406265.1 uncultured Candidatus Saccharibacteria bacterium
CCAGATGATCGGCGTCAATATTGGTAATCACGAGAATCTTCGGCGATAGATTCAGAAACGAGCGTCGATACTCGCACGCTTCCACAACCAGATATTTGCTTTTTCCGGCAATGAAATTGGTCTTAGTGTTATTCAAAAACGAGCCGATAATCACCGTCGGGTCTAATCCTGCATCAATCAAAATCTGCGCAATCATTGCGGTTGTTGTTGTCTTTCCGTGCGTACCGGAAATAGCAATCGTATATTTTTCTTTGGAAATAATTCCGAGCGTTTCGGGGTAACTAAGCATCGGAATCCCGCGCCGTTTTGCTTCCGCAAATTCCGGATTGTCGCGCATTACGGCAATAGTATAAATCACGAGGTCGCAATCAGCAGGAATATTCTCTGCCTTTTGTCCGATATTTATCCGAGCCCCAACCTTCCGTAGCTCTGCCGTCACTTCGCTCTCCGCCACATCCGACCCGCTCACCTTCTTACCATCAAACATAAACATCCGCGCGATAGCTGAAGTGCCAATCCCGCCAATTCCGATAAAATGAACTGTTTTGATTTTTGAGAAGTCCATTATTCGCTTGGTTTTATAAGAATCTTCCCCAGTTTCTTCAAAAGGTCTGAGAGATTTGAGTTACAGATTTCAACATAATAAACACTCTTCTCTGCTTGTTTGCTCATATGGGCATCCCAAGTATTTCTATCCTTTTTAATTTTCTGAATTATGGATTCATTTTCCACATCAGAAATCTGTATTCCCAAGCTAGTCTTTTGGACCGCCAATTCATAGAAAGATTGATTACGCTTATCCTTATCGAACATCTTTCCTATCATTAAACAAAGATACGCCTTGATTGCCCGCATACACAATACTTCTTGTTCTAAATTGAAAGAAGCCGTAGTTCGGTTACGATTGGTAAGGCGTTGCTGTATTGCTTGATTCAAATGACAAAGCAATTCAAAACTCTTTTGTGACTCTACGAGCATATACCCAAGACTTTCTTGGAGGTCGCGAGCGTTCTTGTGAGTGGGTTTATGGCTAGACATTTTAATTTTTGCATGCCCTCGCACTTACATATGATATTTGTCTGTATAAAGTCATTTCTTTGACAAAATATCTTTGATGTCTTTCAGCGTCTTGATAGATTCACCGGTCCACCCATTATGTGCTTTCGCATAATCTTGCAGAAAGGAATATATATGCCAACCAACCCAGTCCAAACTTCGCATTTTAAATGCTATATAAATTAAAACGACTAAAATGAGTCCTAAAAGTATCTCCATATATGTAAAATTAATCATCTGATAATTCTTTAACTATCTTCACAAACTGCTCACCTCTATCATACTCATTTTTAAACCAACGACCAAATGAGGCGAAGGCGGGTGAGAATAAAATAATGTCGTCTTTTTCTGCGATTTTAATTGCTTCCTTTACACACTCTCTCAATGTCTCCTTTTCTATTCCCTTTACACCCCTTTTTATTTTCTCCGTCCCGCTCTCTTTTAGAAAAACTACCGCTTTGCAGTGCATCGGGATTTCAGTGATAAGTTGCGACATATCTAAACCTTTGTCTATGCCTCCCATAATTAAAACGATTCCTCTATCAGAACCCCCTCCCCCTCGCTTCGCTCGGGTACTCCCCCTTAGAAAAGGGCGAGAGGAAGAAAGAGAAAGCGCGCGGAGCGCGGCGATTGTTGCGTCTGGCGTTGTTGCATTATTGTCGTTGTAGATTTTTACGCCACGCACCGTACGCAGATATTCCAGACGATTCGGAAGTCCGCCAAATCTCTCAATGGCTTTTTGGATGTCCTTGACACCCGATGTTTGCCGCCTGGGAACATCGGGTGTCAGTTTTTTAAGAACAGCGCGCGCCGCGGCAATCGCACACGCGATATTTTGGCGGTTATGTTCTCCAAGTAATTTTATTTTCCAATCTTCCGGAATATCTGCGGCACGCGCTACAAGCGGCGCGACCGAAGGTCGCGCCTCAATGACTTGTTTTTCGGTTTGCTCCCCAACAACCAGAACATCACCTTTTTTCTGGTACTGAAAAATAGCCACTTTGTCGTTAAGATATTTCATTCGGTCATTTTTGTAATACGATAGGTGATCATCAAAAAATGTTGTGAATACAGCTACCTGCGGTGAGACTTTCGCATCATGAAAACCTTGCAACTGCCACGAATCAAGTTCAAGGACAACAATGTCGCCAGCGCTGACTTTCTTGAGAAGCGGTAAGGTCGCTTCAGAAACTAAATTTCCCCCTTTATAAATCTTCCTAGTACCTAGTGCCTTCTTCCCTAGTGCCTGTTTTAAGATTTCGTAGATAAGCGCAGTAGTTGTAGATTTTCCGCGCGTGCCGGTAACGCCGACGAGCGTGACTCCTTTCGGCATTAATTTCGCAAAAAGCGACGCATCCATCTCAATCGGGACGTCGTGTTTTTTTGCTTCAGCGATATACGGAGAATCAAGCGGCACGCCGGCGGCTTTCAGAATAAAATCTCGGTTTACAAAATCTTCAAGACGGTGTTTTCCTAATACATATTTTATATTCTCATACTTCTTTAATCTTCTAATAGACGGAGCAAGTGTTTTATCATCCTGTAAATCAGTGATAACCAAATCCGTTCCGCACTCAGCAAGAAAAATCGCATCTCCTACGCCGCGCCCAAGAAGCCCTAATCCCATTAAGGTTACTTTCTTGCCTTTAAAAAATCGCTTCCAGTCCATAAGAAATCACACTAACAAAAAAACTAGAAAATAGAAAACCCCCTCACTTGTCCGACAAGTGAGGGGGTCGCATTTGCGTATGGTTTACGCAAACGCCCGTTTTTGCCCATACCGCCTCTGCCACTTTTGCAGTTGGGCGCTTCCGAGCGCCGCCATTTCCTGCTCCAGATTAATTTCCGATGCTGGTGGAGGAGTCGGCAAGGGTGCGATGGGCAGCGCGGGTTCGGTGGCGGGCATTCCAGGACTCCGCGCGAGAAAATCTCGCGCCGTCTCGTAGTCCGCACGGAGTGTCCAAAGCCAAAACCCTTCTTTCTGCGGAACAAAAGCGACTGGGTCTCCCCTGCGCACCGTCGGGCTTTTTCCATCTCCGGTGGAGAAAATAATCCCGCCGTATGCGCTCTCCACCAACCGCAACTGGCTCCAGTAAAGCCGAACTTCCGCGCTGTTTTCCGTCTTCACGAATGCCCAGTGCTTGCCGCACTGAGTGACAACCGCGAACTGAACGGTTTCCGTTCTCACCATCGTCTTCATTTTTTTGTCCTCTCAAAAAAACAGGGTTACGGCGTTGTGCCGTCTTAATAGAATCCATTATCTGGACTAACCCTATCTACCTAATAGTATAGCAAAGTATATCCTATTTGTCAATGGGCACGGAGAGACTCGAACTCTCCCTCCTTACAGGAGCTGTACACCTTTCGCATTCCGAAGACGGAATGCTCAAGGTCTTGCGAAGCTCCAAGTATTCGCTTCTCACCTTACGGAATACGGTTCTGCCTGCCCCGTAGGAAGCTTTGCTTTCCTTCGGGGAGCCGATACGCGCCCCGAAAAATTTGCCGAATGCCGAGGGAGGGATTTGAACCCTCACGAGATTGCTCCCACTGCGCCCTGAACGCAGCGCGTCTGCCAGTTTCGCCACCTCGGCAAATTACACGGGGTAA
>CAYORD010000035.1:0-4469 GCA_964406265.1 uncultured Candidatus Saccharibacteria bacterium
CCAACGCAATTTTGATGTTTGCGCGTAATCAATCACGCAGTAGTTTTTATCAAACACACCACCAGATTTTTCGCATTCAAGTTGGACAGTAATAGGCGCGACAACGGAGAAAGAAAACGGGGATGCGAGACAGTTGTTGTCTTCATTTGATTCATCTCGAACGGTACCGGGTTTTGCTGGCGGTATATCGGCGCATACTTGAAGAGAATGGCTACCTGTATTCAACGAAGAAATTCCTTCAGAAATTACAAACGAAGACAAAATACCTGCGCCGAGACCTAATAAAGAGTCATCGCTAGTGTATGGGAAATTTGTATTGCCGTCTAACTGAAACTGGTTATTAAACTCAACTGATGCTGGAACTGCCCCGCCTTGATTCCGAATCTTTGCGCGGAACTTGATGGAGGTATTGGAAGGTACTTTGGTCGGGTCAAGCACTTGCGGCGGATTCGCGGTGTTTATAATTTCAATACTCCCCGGCTCAACGATAAGGTCGGGGCACTGGAGCGAAGCGTTGCGGGACGCTTCGGCGGAGGCGGGACTTTCAGCCGATGCGTTGTATGCGGTCATTTTGTAATAATACGGCGTACCCGGAGCAAGCCCCGCGCTGTCAATGTACGGGTTGCCTGAAAACGGAACATTTGCCGAAGTAAAGCCCTGTACGCCGGCAGTGTTCGGGTCAACATCAACTTGATTCGCCGCGATCAGCGCGAAGCCCGCCGCAGTTCCGCGATACAACTTGTACCCCGAGGCACCTGACACTACGGACTGCAAATACACGCTCACCTTCCCGCCGCCTGCGTCGCAACTCAGTGGATTGGTAAGAATCGTTGGCGCAGAAAGCCCTGTAGTTGGAAGCGAAGTAACGGTGGGGCTGATTTGCGCCATTGCTTGATGCACTCCGCAGGGTATGGGCACAGAAGCGGCAGTCGGATTAATCGGAGTGCATTGCGAATCATAGTAGAGCGTATCATTTGCATTATCAGGCGGTTCGCTGGTGCATACCCGAAGCGAAGTTTGAATGATGAACGGCTTGGTTCTGATCGGAGCCGCGGCTGCAATGGTAAAATCGGGCGCGGTGTCAGCGCAAGAAGCGCCTCCGCCTCCGGAGGAGGCGTCGAACTTATCAGGATTATACGATACATTCGCAGGGTCGCATTCCTTATGATATATTTTTTGCGTGCCCCCTAGTGTACATCTATAATCACCTGTGAAAGTATTGTTAATGCGAACGCTATATTTCCCCCACGGAAACGCGCTCATAGAAAGCGCATCATCGCTGCCACCAGGCGCATTGTTTCCAGCCAGTGCCGCTTCATACCAAGAAGCAAAAGTTCTTAAGCCGAGAAGCGGGTACACAAAATGCAGATAATCATCTGCTCCCACGACTGAATTTTGAAGAGCCGTTTGCATAGCGGGTTGGTCGCTGACTTGAAATGCCCGCCAGATTTGCTTGAGCGAGTCCCATATAAGTACTGGCGCGTCTCCCGGCGCATCAACCGATGCGGATTCATTCCCTTCTACTTGCAAGTTGGTCCAACGGGCAGACGGGCAATCAATAAGATCGCCGTCTATCGTGGTTCTCCAGTTGTTGCGCCCTCCGAAATCGGAATTGATAACATGATTGAAGGTTGCAATACAGGTTGGCGGAGGCGGCGTGGGAAGCTCAAAAGTGAGCGTTACCTCGGCCGCGGCGCAATTATCTTGTTCATTACTTTCCGACACACTCCCTCCGCCGGGCTGGTTGTTTCCTCCGTCAGCGCACGCTTCAAGCGTCCATGTTCCTTCGGCAAGCGCGTGGACGGACGATACTTTCCGCATATTTAAGCCAGCCGTGCTTGGAAGGGAGGAAATACTGCCGTCATCTGCGTAGTTCGTTACTTGCCCGTCAGCCGCCGTATGAGTCATGGAAAGATGCACAGTAAAACCGCTCCCAACAACGCCCGTGCCGCTGTTTTCAACGGAAGCAATCATATACAGCAGGGTTGGCTGTTCAGGACCGCTCGCCATATAGGAGTTTGTGCCGGCAAAGGTTGCGCCTTTGGCAACAATGGAGCTTATTCTCAAATTGGGGGTTGGCGACCCGCTCACGCTCAGTATGCCGTCAACAAAACTGAAGCTGTAATTAGAAGCGCTGAGCGTTCCGGCAGATACGGTAATAGGATAGTTGCCGGAGGGACTTGCGGTATTGGCGGTCGTGCTCAAACTTGGCGAGCCGCTCAATACCGAAGCGGTTTCGCCGCTTACAAACCCGCTGTAACTAGCCGTTAATGTCGGATTAGCTGTTCCTTGTATTTTACTTTTATTATCCGCGGTAACCGTAAGAACTTTTTTATATACCGTCATAGTCACTGTTTTTGCGGCAGTGTTGTATTGAGCGGGGTCCGCCGGCGTAAAGGTCGCAGTTATATTTCGCGAGCCGACCTCGTAACCAGATGTTGAATAGCTGAAGGAGCCGGGTACATCAGCGCTGGCGGGAGTGATGGAACCGCCATATGGCATTGAGAAATCGGTCCAAGTGATGATTGGGTTGATTTTTGGAGGCGCCGAAACCGTGAAGGACGCTTGACCGCTGGTGCCGCTGTCGCCTCCCGGGCTCCAATAGGCATTGGCTTGAAAGGTAATGACGCTCCCGACGATTGAAGGAACGGTACCCGCGCAGCTGTATGTTTTTGTATTTGCGGAACCCGCGGCGAGCGCTCCCGTTGGCCCGTTAGCGCACCAATTCCACGAACCAGAATTTAATTTCCAGTACAGAGCGGTGCGCGAGTCAAGAGTCGCCGTGCCGGGACCGTTATTGGTTATAGAAGCGGTTGCAGTAAAACTTGCGCCTGGATAGAAGTTCCCTCCCGTTGCCGCAATAGAAACAGTGGAGACCACCACAGGGGGAGGAGGCGGATTGACCGTTATCGTAACGCTTGCGCTGGGATTGTTGAGCGCTCCGGAAGTTCCCGTGCACGATACGGTAAAGGTTTTGTCAGCGGTAAGATTGCCGGTGTACCATGACCCGCTGGAGTAGTAAATATCGTGGCTATACCAAGAACCTCCGCCGGACACGGAACAGTTATTCGCGTAGGTGGAGGAAACGGAAAGATAGGCTGCGGTATTGTACGGAATAGGCATTGAAGGCGGCGATGACAAGACAATGCTCGCGGATGCGATCGGCCGCGCCGTAACGGTATAAGAAGTAGTATTCCATATTACAGTTCCGTTCGCCGTCGTATTGGCTTGAAAATAAACCGTAGTGCCTGCCACATCTCCGGTACTGTTGCAGGAAACAGTCGCTGAACCGCCGGCGGGTGCCGTATAACTGCCGCTGCAAAAACCATTTTGCGGGAGCGCCGTATAACCCCAATACATATCAACAGAACCCGAATAAGCGCTCGAACCGCTGTTTGAAACCGTTGCGATAACGCTGTACGAATCGCTGGGATAAATGGTGCTCTTAGACATTCTCTGAGAAATGCAAATGGAGCCGTTGCAACTTGCCGCATCTGCGGTTGCCGCGCCCGCAAGAAAAAAAATGGCGACAACAACCACCCCGAAGGATACCAATAAAGTTTTCCGCGAGAAAAAAAGCATACAATGTTATTTTTTGAGCGCTTCCATAATGAAGCGCAGTTCATCGGGCGTAAATTGGATAATGCGCTGGTCGGCAACGATAAAACCGCCCTCGCCCGCTTTGGGCGATAGAGAGACGGTTGCAGAAATAATGCTTCGCTCAGAATCGTTCAGCGGTATCTGTGATACAACGCGCGCGAGCACCCGTTTTTTAAATTCATTCACCCGTTCTTGCTGTTCTACCGAAAGCGTACCTTGAGCGGCCGCCTCTTCAAGCAAAAGCGGCAAGGTGACAAAGCGCTCTTCCCCATATATGCCGTATACCGGCGGGACAAACGGCGGAGCGGCTGATTCCGTTTCGCTTTTTGTCTGAAAGCCGCGCTGTACAGACACGAAGAAAAATGCGGCGATAGCGGCCAGCGCCGAAAATCCGACCATAATAGTTTGTCTGCTTGTTATCGCCATTTTCTACCGGGCTTCCAATGCCGAAAAAATCGCATTGGTTTCCGAATCGGTGAAGCGGTACAGATGCGCTTCTACCAGCATAGTCCTGCCGAGCGCTTCGCGCTCGACTTCCGAGAGCGGCTTGCCCGTTCCTATGCGTTCAAGAATTTCGCGCTTATGCTTTTCAATCGCGCTCTCTTGAGAAGAAGAAAGTGGAATTTCGCCCACCACCTGCTCACGGCTGATCTCAGGCGCATTTTCAACTCCACGCTTAAATGCGCCGCTTTTATACAAATACCACCCGCCGCCCACGATGATAACAAGCACGATAAGCGCGCTAAGCGTTTTCGCTCCCCCCGACGACGGTGTTGTTTGACTTCCCTGGCCCGACACTTGGTTTTGATTTGGTTCCATAAAATTTAACATATTCCTAATAACTTATAATCAAGACGCTTCGGTCGGGA
>CAYORD010000035.1:4479-6268 GCA_964406265.1 uncultured Candidatus Saccharibacteria bacterium
CGCTCCGCGTCGGGGCTAACCTCCGATTGCCTTTAAAATCAGCGCGCGCTCGCGGTCATTGAATTGATATTCGCGAAACTGTTCGCCGGAAAGGTATTCAAAGATCCGCCTCTTCTCGCCGTCGGAGACGCGCGCGCCGCGGCTTGCAAGTTCCAAAATCTCGGCGCGGCGGCTATTGTGTGTGCGCGTCTCCGACGGCACCGTACCGCCGCCTTGCGGTGCAAACACAAACCACGCGCCGAGCGCGAGCAAGATAAGCGCCGCCGCACTCGCGAGCGTTTTTTTTATCGTGCCGAACTCCATACTGCCCCCTTATTATATACTACTATATGTTCGTTGCGCAGGCGGTGCAAGCGAATGTTGATAACCCCCACACCTTTCATCTTATTGAATGCTAGCGGTCATACGCCTTTTAAGTTGTCCAAGCGCTTTGCCGTCTTTTTTGAGTGAGTATTCTCTTGCACGGGCATCGCATTCGCAGGTATATGCTTCATAATAACGAAGGGTAAGGGGTCTCCGTGCCTTAGTTGAGCGCGCTTTACCATCATTGTGTTCTGCAAATCTCCGCCTCAAATTATTTGTTGAGCCAATGTATAGCTTATTGTCAACGCAACTTTTGAGCACATAAACATAAAACATCATTGTTAGTATAGTAGTATATAATTTGAGGTAGTAAGATGAAAGGTGTGGGGGATAACCGCTTGCTTTTTTCCGCAAATACAGATATAGTGGCTGCGAAGTTCGCCCCACGAAGGCGGGCTCTTTTTTTAGAAAAATTAAGAATCTACTATGGTATTTGATTTAAAAACCATCAATGCGGTCTTGCTGGAGCTTGAGGAAACGCGCGGAGTACCGCGCGAGAAGGTCGTGGAAGCGATTGAGAGCGCTTTAGCGACCGCGTATCGCAAAGAGTATGGGAAGAAAGGGCAGATTGTGCGCGTGAAGTTTAATGCGGAAAGCGGCGCCGTAGAATTCTTCCAGGTGAAAGAAGTTGTGGACGATACGAAAGTTATTGTGCGCAAAGAAACAGAAGATGAGGAAGAGGAAATAGAGCGCGACCCCGCGGACGAGCGAATTTTCTATAACGCGGAGCATCACATTTTCATTGACGATGCGCGGAAAATAAAAAAAGGCGCGCAGTTGGAAGATGAAATTATTTTCCCGCTGGAAACCAAAAGCAATTTCGGCAGAATTGCGGCGCAGACCGCCAAGCAAGTCGTGATACAGAAAATCCGCGAAGCGGAAAAGACATCCGTGCTCGGAGAATACGGCACGCGCGCGGGCGAGATTGTGTCGGGCACCGTCCAGCGCATTGACCGCGGCGCGATTTTCGTTGATATGGGACGCGCGACCGGCATCCTTCCCTACGAGGAGCAGATTCCGGGCGAGCGCTACCGGCAAGGCGAGCGCGTGCGCGCGTACCTTCTGCGCGTAGAAGACACGCCGCGCGGCGTACATTTGCGGCTCTCGCGCTCCGCGCCGAAGCTCATTGAAGCCCTGTTTAAGCAAGAAACGCCGGAGGTTGCGTCGGGTGCGGTGGAAATAAAAGCAATAGCGCGCGAGCCCGGCTCGCGCGCTAAAATCGCCGTCGCCTCAAACGACCCGCACATAGACCCGGTCGGTTCGCTTGTCGGTGGGCGCGGAGTGCGCGTCTCAACGGTTATGAGCGAACTCGGCGGAGAGAAAATAGATATCATCCAATGGTCGCCCGATTTGAAGAGCTTCGTAACCGAAGCGCTCTCCCCCGCGAAAATTCTCTCCGTGGAAATTATTGATGAAGCGGCTAAGC
>CAYORD010000036.1:0-6214 GCA_964406265.1 uncultured Candidatus Saccharibacteria bacterium
ATTTTATCTCTAAATTAAGAAATTTCGTTACGAAAATCTTTACGCAGTAGGTCTAATAAAGGAATCACCAAAACAAAAACACGGAGCCGGAGCTTCGTGTTTTTGTTTTGCTCAATCGCGGTTAGCGAGAGAGTGTTTGCGTAGACAATCCGGTTGACGGAAGGCCCGGCAAACGGTAGCCGTTTAACCAATCGGCGGTTGAGGGTATAGATGTCGTGGTTGTGTCCGGAGACCAGATGAAGTTGTTGTTCGTGTCCGCATCAATGGCGGTTGCGGTGCCTGTGTAGCCAGACGCATAGTATGCGCTGTCGCCCTGGAGCGAGACGCTCGCAGAGTCGCCTGATCCTGCGCCGGAGACATTTGCCACGAGTTCAAACCAGCGGCTTTCACCTTTTGGAACATGAATCGCTTCATTGCCTGCGCCGCTTACCGGATCGAAGTAGATTTCAACGTATCCGTTGATATCGGCGGATGCCGCAGTGCGGTTTACCGGGTTATTGTTGTATGCCGCATTGGAGAATCCCGCATCGGTAAATGCATAGAGCGAGAAGTCAGAGAATGTTACTCCGGAAACGGAGCGGAGGAAAGTGAATTTGTACAACCCAGTTTCATTGGCCGCGCTGGCGGTTACTTTGAAGCGATAGATCGTTTGCGTGCCGTTATTCAATGTGTTTGAAGGTATCGAGAGAAGTTCTAGTGTAGGATAGGTTTTTACCAAGCGTACACCTCCCGCATTGGTGTCCGATCCTGCGGCCGGATTGATGGTTTGCCCCGATCCTTGGCCGATGGCTTCCGTTTCGGTTACATCAGTGCCGTTGTAGTTTATCGCAATCAAATGCCCCGTGGTTCCCGGCTGATTTGTACCGAGTGTCGCAAGGTCTGCGCGGATGGTCAATTGCTTTGTCGTATCTTTCGAAATTACAAAGTCCTGATTAAATCGAACGGTCACTTTTCCGCTGGATGCGGTGATAATACCTTCGCCTACTTTCGTGGCTCCATCCCAAACGCTTACCTTGCTTACATCCGCAAGTCCTGCGGTGGCAGTGTTTAAGATAAGCGCGATTTTATTCATTTTCATGTCTTCGTTTTGAGCCTCAAGTTTCAGGATGGAAATTAAAGAATCTGACGTCCCTGAAAGCGCATAGCGTTCGCTGGGCGAGCTGGCATCGAGCGCGACTGAAAGCGATCCTGTTGCGGCTATGGTCATCGTAGATCCTGCGTCGGTAACTACCGAAGGAGTGATGGTTGCGCCGCTCGTCGCGCCTGTTGCAGATACGTTGCCCGAAACTCCGGAATTTATTCCCCATGCGTGGGTACTGCCGGTTGTTGCAGAGCTTGAGATGTTACAGGTTAGCGCAATGGTTTTCATTGCACCCTTGGTGATCAAGAGCGGTGTATCGAAGCGGAATGTTATGTCGTCTGGAGAAGTGCCGTCAAGCGAAGGATCGACATTATTGCCGCCGCTCGTAAGCACTGCCGCGCCGTCCATAAGCCGGCAATTCGAAAGATTTGTTGCGCCGGCACCTGCATAAGTATCGCGCAATTTAAGCGAGCTTACGCGGACGTCCTCACCCGATGCAGATGCATCGAAGACGTAGCGCGCAAAAACAAAATTTGAAGTTCCTTTTACGACTGTTTGCGGAGAAGGGGATGTGGACACGCTTACGACAAGCGAGCTTCCTTGCACTGTTTGTTTGCTTGCAGAAACTGAAGACGAAGGCGCTGAAGTGATGGTGTTGCCGGTTGTTTCTCCGCGCGCAGTGATGTCCGTAGACGGTGTGAGTGAAACAGTTATCGTATCACTGTTTGCAAAAGCTGTTGAAAGTTTTCCGCGTACTGTGTAGGTATGCTTGCCGGAAGGAATGGTCCAAGAGTCGCTGAAGCTTACCGTTGTTGCGGTTGCATCACGCGGGCCCGCGACGATTCTCCCATTTTCGTCATAAATTGCAATGTTCGAGATATTGGTTGCGGCTCCACTTCCCGTAACGGTGAAGGTCAATACAATCTTAGAAACTTGCACCTGTTCGCCCCGAGCTTCCATGCTGAAAGCGCCGAGTGCGGCATTGGAGATTTCAACGGCTATATTGCCTGCAGGCACAGTGTTTGAACGTTCAATATTCAAATTGCCTTGTGAGATAGTGAGGGTAAAGCCGTTGTAAAATGGCTCCTGATCGGATGAGAAACTGCCTTCAGCGGCGCTTCCCGAAGATCCGCCGGTGGTAGTGATATAGTAGCCGAATGTTTTGCCTTTAGCGATAATATCGGTCTTTTTCTGGATATCGAAGTTAATGGTGCGAAGCGAGCCGCTTGAAATATCGCCTGTAATCGCTACATCTTTTGTGTTGCCTTTTGGAATAGAAATGCCGCCGGAAATAAGCGCAGTATAAGTTTTTCCATCAGTGCCGACAGTTGCGGGATATGACGCATTGTCTACGACCACGCGAACATTGGCGAGATCGGAAGGCGCGGCAGAGCCTGATTGCATCCAGCGTACTCCTTCAAGCAAAACATCTTCTTCAGAACCGGCTGTTACGCGAACTGCCGAGAAGGTGATGTTGGTTCCGCCCACTTCTTTCGTTTGTGCGCTTCCAGGGTCGGTAGTACCGCGGTTTGCGGAGAGTGAGCCGATTGAAAGCGTAGAGTTAAAAGTCATATCATTGCCGACAATTGCCGTATCAAGCGGAACTTGAAACGCCGATTGAGTGCTTGTTTGCGCTTCTACTGCTACAACCGCAACTCGTGCGGATTGTCCCTGATAGGCAGAGAGAGACGATGCGGCATCGGCCGCTACGGTAATAGTACGCGTTGTACCTCGAGCGAGGGTAAAAGATTCAGTAAATACCGCTTGCCGGTTGGCATTAAATGAACGTGTATTGCCTATTTGCAATTTATTTTCATCAATCAGCATGATCCTATCAAGCGCGGCGGTGTTGGCAAATCCGCGCAATTCAACGGTTATCGAGCGAATAGTTACGTCCTGATCAGGATTGGCGATAATGGACATTTGGGCAAAAGGAACCCTTGCCGCGTTTTGCGGAACCAACGTAGATGCGGGCTGGGATGATACTGGCGCTATGCTTACTACTGCGCCGCCCGTCTGAGGCGGGGTCGGGGTGGGAGTAGGGGTCGGTGCAGGCGGTGCTACTACGATAACCGCTTTATATTTTGCACGAGAAATCGGCCCGAAAAACCCTGCGGTCGGGAAAACACTTTGAGCCGCTTGCCAGCGGGATACGGCACCTTGAGTCAATGGACCAAAAAATGTAGTCTCATTGCCTGGAGAGCCGAAACCGGAATCCGTGAGCGTGAATCCTGCACTGTTGAGGTAGGTCTGAAGACATTTTACATCTTCTCCGGAAACTCCACGGAAAAGACTACGAGTAAAATTGCAGTCAGTTAAAACTGCATTAGCTGTATCTACAACGAGAAAAGATGCGAATAATGCGATAAGTACCGCAAAAATCGCGACATACGAAACAATGTGTTTATTCATAATATTTGTGTTCACTTTTATGTTAAGTACAGTAAATATCCCAAAATATTACCGTATTCAACGATTATGTCCATTAAACTCCTCTTAAATGTCTTATAGACAAGTATTGGCTTATTATATATTATATACAATAATCTGTCAATATGTCTTATTGTCCGCTATCTGTCCATGTCCGCTTATAACTACCAATAAGGGACATGTTGTCACGCGGGTATGAGACGCGGCTTGGGGCGAAAACTTACATATTCGGTATCCGCTGCCGGCAGATTATGTAAGGGTTTGCGGTCTCTTTGCGTCTTCTATAATATAAAGAGTTCATGGAGTGTACTACTGAAAAGCAGTTTCTCGAAGCATACGATAAATATGCCGACGCGATTTTTCGGCATTGCTATTTCCGTCTTATGGACCGCGAGCGAGCACGCGATCTTATGCAAGACGTGTTTTTGCGTACATGGGATTACCTGCAAAAAGGCGCTACTATCGAAAATATACGGGCTTTTTTGTACCGAGTCGCCAATAATTTGGTAATCGATTCAGTGCGGAAAAAAAGCGCAGTATCGCTCGACTTTTTGCAAGAACAAGGTTTTGATCCGGCAAAAGAAGAAAAAGCGGGCGCGACGGGGGAAGTAAGCGAGGTGCTTCGCTATGTGTCGCTGATCGAGCCGCAATATCGGGATGTGCTTCTTATGCGCTATGTAGATGATATGGGACCGAAAGAGATCGCCGAAATACTGGAGGAATCGGAAAATGCTGTTTCGGTACGGCTGAACCGCGGTATTAAAAAATTAAGAGAGTATGTGGATCGATAGTTAAATATGAAAAAGTATTCTTTTAGACAATTTATCGCATTTTTGCAGGCAGAACGGCTTCTCCCGGAAGAGAAAGATTCTGTGCGTGCGCGGATTGCGGCGGAGATACGGATGCGTCCTGTAAGAGATATGAAAACCATGCGTCCTCTACGGCAGAGGTCAGCAGGTTTTTCATTTATTCAATTAACTAAGAGCCTGTTTGAAAAGTTCATTGCGAAAGCAACTTTTAAAACAGGTCATAAAAGAATACAATATATGCCAATAGCACTTATTCTCACATTACTTGCAAGCGGCAGTGCATCGTATGCCGCGAATGGGTCTCTGCCGGGAGACGTGTTATATCCGGTGAAAATATATGTAAACGAAACTGTCGAAGGTTTGCTCAATACTTCCGACGAAGCAAAAGCGCGATTCCATGTTCGTATTGCGGGGGAACGACTTGAGGAAGCGGAGAAACTGGCGGCGGAAGGCGCGCTGGATGCAAATATGCGCGCAGAAATTGAAGCAAATTTAGAAAAGCATATTAATGAAGTGGAGGAAAGAGAACGACGGCTAGAGGAACAAAATAAATTGAATACGGCCGCGGAGGTAAATGTGGAGCTTGAAACATCACTTCGCGTGCACGGCAATATTCTCGGCATTATTGCGGGGAATGAAGCAAGAGTCGAGGCAAACGTAGCGCCGATTGCGCGAAAAGCGGAAAAAGAAGCGAATAAAGCGGCGGAGCGGCGCGTGAAGGCGGAAGTAAAAATGTCTGCAGAAGCAAACGGAAAGGAACCAGCGGAAGGAAAAATGGATGCGGCTGAGCGCAAACTCAATGAAGTACGCAAGTTTATCGAAAGCAATCGAGCGAATATGCGCGCTAAAGTGATTGCGGATGCGAAAATAAAATTAAACGCCGCACAAGATGTTTTTGCTGAAGGCAAAATCAAATTTGAGACAGGTCTTTACAGCGAAGCCTTCGCGTTGTTTCAGAAGGCAATGCGTATGGCTGAAGAAGCAAAACTGGCAATGAAGATTCACGGTGAAGTGGAAACGAAGGTTCGTCTTAATAGCGTCATACCCGCACCCGCCAACGTGCGCGAGGAAAAAGAAAAAAACCGCGATGAAGAGAATGAGGTTCAGGAAGAAATTGAAAGCGGAGATAACGCTACCGTCAACACGGAGGGGGAGATAAATGCAAATGAAGAAGCAGAAAGTGGAAGCGTGAGAAGCAATTTGCGAAATCTTTTCCGTATTAATTTAGGCCGCTAATATGACTTTAAAAACCATCCCGATTTATCGGGGTGGTTTTTGGTTTACTTGTTTTTTGTGTATATGGGGGATAAAATAAAAATAGACTTATTTCCTGCGATATGAACAAAAAAAATTCTCAATCTGAAAATGCATCCACAAAATTTACGCGCTGGATCGGATCAAGCGATTCGCTGATTTTGCATACTGTTTTTTTTGCAGGAATTTTTGTTTTGCTTTTTTTTGGATTTGAATTTGACGCACTGCTTTTAATTTTAACTACCGCGGTCTCGCTTGAAGCGATTTATCTTGCTATTTTTATTCAGATGACGGTGAATAAAAGTATGGAGACTATCGAAGAGGTTGGAGAAGACGTGGAGGAGATTCAAGAGGATGTTCAGGAAATTCAGGAAGATGTCGGCGAGATTCAGGGTGATGTGAAAGAGCTTGAGGGCGATATTGAAGATATATCCCAGGATATTGATAAAATTCAGGAGGATGATAAAAAAGATGCATCTGCGCAAATAACGCTTGAGGAAATACAGCAAGGGCTTAAGAAACTCTTGTCGGATATCGAATCGCTCAAACGTGTAAGGGACACGCCGGACACACAGTAATTATTTTAAGGGACTGTTGCCGAATTATCTTTGAAGCGAAATTTCAGAAATTCGAGGCAAAT
>CAYORD010000037.1:0-5892 GCA_964406265.1 uncultured Candidatus Saccharibacteria bacterium
GGCGGTGATGGTGAGGCCGTTGCTGGTGGAGAGACCAGCAGTTTTGAGTCCTCCTGAAAATGAAGAAGTGGCGTTCGTGCCGGTGCCAGTTACATCAAGAAATCCGGCGACGGTGGAAGTAGCGGTCGTTGAAGTGGCAGCAAAGGCGTTGACGCGAAGGTCGCCGTAGAAGGTGGAAGTCGCGGAAGCAAAGTTTCCAACACCTTGTATCGCGAATGCGGTACCGGGAGAGGTGGTTCCAATTCCAACCCTCCCCGTGCCAAAGGTTGTGGTCGCATTGTTGGTGGTGTTGATTGATAGCGTGTTTTCTGAATCAATAAGATACGCGCCGGATGCGGTGAGTTGCGTACCGGTGGAAGTGGCTGTACCACCGATCCCAAGCGAAGTGCCGAGAAAGAGCGAACGGAAACGCGACCATGGAGAAGTGGAGCCGAGGTCAATTGCGTTGTCGGTCGTCGGCACGAGTGATGTGCCGAGTTTGCTATTTATATACACGATGTCGGTCGTTGTCGCGTCGCCGAGAGTCGTGTTTCCATTTACCGAAAAGTTCTCGCCAACCGTCTGTCCGGCTACGACGAGTGATGTTGCGCGAAGCGCGCCGTCTACATCCAGCGCGTACTGCGGCGAAGTGGTGCCGATGCCGACGCGATTGTTTGCCGCATCCACAAAGAGCGTATTCGTGTCAACGACGAGCGAGTTTGTCAAAGTAGAAGTCGCAGTTACAGAGAGCGTGCCAGCCACTGTCGTATTTCCGCCGGAGAGCGTTGTGAATTCGCCGCGATCAGCACCAACGCCTGTCATTTTTGTTATTGAACCACCGGAAATGGTCGGCTCAAAAATATCCACGGTCCGCAATTTATCAATCTTGTTCGTATTGGCGACCGCCTGATACACATTCGTTATGTTCGTCGCGTTGCGACCGCCTTGCGCCGAAATTTTATAAATCTCCGATGAAAGTTTGTTATTGAGGATAGATAACTTTTCATTAAGTTCTTCGTGCGACACTTCCCCAACGATAATGCGTTCAATGACACGCTCGGAAGTCGTAATGCGTTCCGCGGCAGCGACGAGCCCGCGCGGAGAGGGCAATGGCGGAGGCGCGGCAACCGGCGTTGGCGGGAGCGTTGGAGGCGGTGTTACCGCAAGTCCTGTGCCAGGAACCGGCGCGCCAAAAAATGAGAGGAGCGTGCGGCCGGTATCAACCGCGAGCAGATTCACTCCGCGATGAAATGCTTTTGCAACTTCGTGCGCGAAGGTGCGCACCGATGCGGCAGATAGTGCGGCAGTGGAAACCGATACGGCGCGGTTCGCAAATTCCTGCGCACCCGCTTCGGCATATTGTGGGATACGCGCCGCAAATTCCGCGACAGACGCGCGCGCATCAGTAAGCGAGAGTTCGGAGACGGCGTGAGCGGCGCTCGCCACAACGTTCGCGACGCGTTCAAACGCGCCGTCCTGCGTAGCGGCATACGCACCGAACACCAATGCGGAAGAGACAGCGAGCGCCGCCGCCTTTTGCAATAGTTCCGTTGTGACAAGTGATGATGCTTTAGACAACAGAGGAACCAAAGAACGATGTGTGCCCCCGGTTATTGAAGAAACTATTTTCGGAGCAAGCGACGGCGTAAGCGGCGCCGATTCATTTCCGTACGATAATTCAGATTCAAATGTAGCGGTGGCGCGCGCAGGAACTGAGGAGACCGTATTTGCAAAATGCGATTTCTTTTCCGTTCCACCAAGAAAGTCAACAATGCGCGAGGCGCCGGATAGTGAGGCACTGAGATCTCGATGCTTCAAAATTGACTCACTGGATATGAACCACGCTCTTCCAACCATCCGTGCTTCAACTTTCCCGCCTCGCGCCAGCTGTCCGACATAATCTGGAACATAGCCAACAAGCTTCGCCGCATCTTTTGCGGAGACAAAATCTTTCCCGTCAAACTTAAGAATATCTTTCATCAAAGTTATAGATAAGTATAAAGTAGATTTCTTACAAATGCAGTTAAAAAATGTGGATAAATAAAGCTATCTCGGCTAACCAAGAATGGCCATCTCGAGTAAGAAAATACATCAAATAAATACAGAAAAGAGAAACTTTTTTTGTAATTTTTAAAATAAAATAGCGTTGAAAAATAACGCGGGTTGCAATAGCATAAAAATACAATATTCATAGAAGGATTCCTTAAAAAAGTACTCTTTTTAGGGAAAGAAGAACTGAACAACGCTCAAAAATACAGCACTATGGAATCAATTGTAATGAAATCTATATCCGTAGGATATTGATAAATAAGCTCATCTCGGACAAACTAGAACGAAATCTCGGATAAATAAATTCTTATTGATTTTGAGCTAACACATTTACCTTGTCTATTTCTTAAAGATCATTTCCTTTTTTGCCATGTAAACACAGCATCATAATGAAAAAAAACACTAAACTTGTTTCACGGGGTGTTTTCACACTCCAGTACGAATAGTTATATCCATTATCCCCACTTTTGATTGACATCGGATGTCAATCAAAATAGTATGGGAGTATGCCAAGCCGCTCTCACCGCATCGCACCGTTTGAGCATTACCACCTGTTCAACCGCGGAGTAAATCATCAGCAGATTTTTTTCGAGGAACGCGACATCGCGCGCTTTATTTTTCTCATACTACACAAACAATCCCCAACGACCACGACGACGCGTGTTGAGTATTACACGAAAGAATTTCTCAAACATCGCGTATGGAGCACTACGAACGCGACGACAGTGAAGATGGTTGGTACGCGTTCGGTAGAGTTGGTAAATTTCTGCCTGATGGATAATCATTTCCATCTCACGGTACGCGAGCTGAAAGAAGGAGGTATATCGAAATATATGCAACGCATCCTTAATGCGTACACAAAATACTTCAACACAAAATACCGGCGCAAAGGACATCTTTTTGAGGGGCCTTTTAAAGCGGTACGCGTGGGGAGTAACGTACAGCTTTTGCACCTGTCCGCCTACATTCATCGCAACCCGCGCGATATGCGCGAGTGGCGCGGGAAAGAAGCAACCTACCCATGGTCGTCGCTTCAAGATCTTGTTATAGAAAATCGATGGGGGCGATTGCTTTCGCCAAATATAATTCTGGAACAATTCGGAAAAGATTTAAAGATGCAGCAAAAAGGATACAGAAAGTTTGTAGAAACGAGTACCGCAAAATCTTTATCTACTACCCTACACCAAGAACACTTCTTCAGCCGAGAGCCGTAATAAGAAGCGTGCGCAACAATTGCGGATTTCCCACTCCGTGCGTTGCTTTCATACACTGCCCCACAAGAAATTGGAGCGCTCCTGCTCTCCCCTTTCGATAATCAAGCACCGTGTTTTCGTTTGCACGAAGCACTGCTTCAATAACGCCTAAGAGCGCGTGCGTGTCGCTCTGTTGAATATATTTCTTTGAAATCTCTGCAAGATCGCCGCCTTTTTCAAATACCTCGGCAATAGCGTCTTTTGCGCCGCGCGATGAAATATTGCCGCTCTGCAAACGGGAAAGACATACGGCAAGTCCCGACGCGGTTATACGCGCAAGCCCTTCGTCTCCATATTTTGCAACCAAACCGGCAATATCAGTGCTCATGTAATTCGCAATCAGTATCGGGGTATCCGCGGTGTTCTTGTCTGTAGTTTTCATACAGGCGAGCGTTTCTTCAAAGAGAGTGCCGTAGCGAGTATCGGAAACGAACATTTCTGCGGCCGCACGCGCTATTCCTTCTTTCACATAGCGCGCGCGCTTTTCGGAAGGCAATTCCGGCAATTCTTTTTTAAGCACCTCAGATGAAAACTCGGGAACGCGTGAAATCTGCAGAGCCGGCAAATCCGGATCGGGAAAATAGCGATAGTCGTGCGACTCTTCTTTTTTACGCTGGCTATACGTTGCCTGCCCTGCATCGTCCCACCCTCTCGTCTCCTGCAGTATCTTTTCCCCTGATTCAAGGAGTGCGCTTTGCCGTTTCACTTCATAGACAATCGCCCGTTCTACCGCCCTAAACGAGTTGAGATTTTTAACTTCTACTTTTGTCCCCAATGCGCCTTCTTGAGAAATTGATATATTGGCTTCTACCCGCATTTCGCCCTTCTCCATATTCGCATCCGATACGCCGAGATATCGCAGTAGCAGTTGAAGCTCGCGCGCAAAATCCCCCGCTTCCTTCGCAGAGTGTATAATGGGCTCGGTCACCAGCTCCATCAAAGGAATCCCGGCGCGGTTAAAATCAAGCAAACTGTAATTCCCATTGTCGTGGAGCGAGGTGCCTGTATCTTCTTCCAAATGCACCCGCGTAATCGCAATGCCGTTTAACGAACCGCCTGATACGAGCGGTGTTTTGTATTGGCTGATTTGATAGCCCTTCGGAATATCGGGATAAAAGTAATTCTTGCGGTCAAACGAAGTCGCGTTCGCAAGCGTTCCTCCTAGCGCAACACCGACTTTCAAAACATGCTTGACTGCTTCTTTGTTGATAACAGGAAGCGTCCCCGGATGCCCCATACACACTGGGCAGACATTTACATTCGGCCGCGTTTCGTCGGGGTCATTCTTGGAATCACAGAACATTTTTGTTCTGGTCTTGAGTTCTGCGTGTATTTCAAGCCCGACGGTCGGCGTATAGTTTTCTTTTTCCATTCCTACCATCTTACAACGCCTTGAGCGCTTTCACCACTTCCTTTTTAAATGCGGAGACAGAAGCCGTCTCCAACACCGACACCGTAAGCACCGGAATGTTTCTGTTCTCAAGGGCCTTTTTCGCATCTGAAATGGTTTCGGGTGTTGCAATGTCTTTTTTGGTCAGTACAATGATTTCCGGCTTTTTCAAAAGCTCCGCGCTATGCGCCGAAAGCTCCGCGCGGACCGTTTCGTACGCGCAGCGCACATCTTCGTTTTCGAGAGAAATGCAGTGGAAAATTATTTTGGTTCGCGCAATGTGCCGTAAAAATTTGTGCCCGAGCCCCTTCCCAACTGAAGCGCCCTCTATGAGCCCCGGAATATCGGCAAGAATATAACCGTAGAGTTCGCCGAGATTCGGCTCAAGGGTTGTAAATTGATACGCGCCCACTTTCGCGCGCGCGGCCGTGAGCGCGTTGAGGAGCGAGGACTTGCCGGCATTCGGCAGACCGATAAGCCCCGCATCGGCAATCAATCGTAACTCAACTGTTACCTCCGCCGATTCGCCGATTTTCCCTGGCGTACATTGTTTCGGGCGCGTATTGCGCGAACCTTTGAAATATTCATTCCCCAATCCGCCGCGGCCGCCAAACAAAATCTTGATGCGTTCACCTTCTTTCAAAAGTTCGTAGGTTCTGCCTTTTCGCGCGCCGCTCACAATAGTAATAAGAGAACCGACCGGTACCGCGACATCCGTATCGGCGCCGTTCGCGCCGTGTTTGCTTTTGTTTCCTCCGGCTTTCCCATTTTCTGCGGAAATGACGGAGTTGCTTCGATATACCGCGAGGCGGTTCACATCCCGCACCGCCGCCGCATACACATCGCCCCCGTTGCCGCCGTTTCCGCCCGCCGGCCCCGAAAACTCTTTCCCCTTTTCATGCAGCCAGCGCACGACGCCGTCGCCGCCATCGCCCGCCTTCACCCGTAAAGTAATTTCATCTACAAAAGCCATAAAAATTATTCAAGCGCTTTGCGCGCGAGCGCGAGCGCGCCCTCGCGCGAGCGCGCCGCGATGGTAAATAATTTGTTGTGGCAAAATACGGCGTCTGAAATACCCGAGACACGAGCCAACTCGTTATCGCGCTTCCCTGCCCATTCTTTCGGAAACGGTTTGCGCACATCAAAGGAATGCGGGAGCGCGGGAACGGCGTACGCGCGCCATTTTTCCGATTCACCGCGGCGGTCTGGAAGTATCACAAA
>CAYORD010000038.1:0-5883 GCA_964406265.1 uncultured Candidatus Saccharibacteria bacterium
CCATAAAATCATTTCCCAACCACTTCCTGTCCGCTCGTAAATGACGCATCTCCAAATCTCGTCGTGAGCGCGGAGCGGGTGGCGCTCGTGATAGTGCGTCCGGTGAAGCGGTCGTCGCCTTCCGCGACCGCTTCACCTACTATGGTAGGCACGGTACCTGCCTGATTGTCTGCCGGAACGAGTGCGATTTGAAATGCAACTTCGCGAGGGCTCCCTCCGATACCAACTCCCGCTTTAAGTTCACCCGCTTCCCACACAACGGTCCCGCTTACCGCGTCGTAATTTACGCGCTCGTTTGAGGGCGACACCGCGCCGACAAATCGTACGAACGACGGGAGTGTTGCGGAAACGCGCACTCCGGAAAGTTCGTTAAATGCGTTGGAGAGGGACCATACTACTGTATATGTCGTTTCTTCGCCGACTTTTGGTGGAATTGGTCCGCGGTTTGCAAACGGGCCGCTCCACCGAACTAAGCGCGCGGCGAGCGAGAGGTCGGCAAGCAATTTTACATCCGCTTTCACTTTGGTCTCAATCGCTCCGCCCGATTCTCCCGCACCGGCGGGGCCGCGCGCCGCTATGGCCGCGTTCATAGAGAACGAAGGATTTTTAAGCGCATATACGCCGTTTCCCGGTCCGCGCACATTCACGGAGAAATATTTTACGCCGCGGTCTCCGGGTTCTAACACCGCGAGCGAGGAATCGGAACTTGTGTCCCACACAATCGTCCCCTCCTGCGCCCGATAATACCCTCCCTCCGGGAGCACAGACGCGGGGTCGTAAAGCGCACCCTCTAAGCGCACGATAATCTGAGCGTCGGCCGCTCGCGTCGGCAAGTTATTTTCCCACGCAATGCCAACGCGCACGGTTTTTCCTTTTTCAACGATAATCTCCGTTCCTGCTTCACTCCCAACGCGTACGGAAAGCGCCAAAAACGGCTTGCGTAAAAGCACGGTGTGCGACGCGGATACGAGCGCAGTGCCGATCGCGCGCCCACTCGCGTTCGCCGGACCGGCGCGGAAACGGATAATGCGCTCATCGCCTTCCGCGCCCGAGAGCACTCCGGTAAGTGTTATGCGGCGCGTCGCACCCGCCGGAATGTCGCCGAGCGCCCACACGCGTTCGCCCGAAGACGGGCGAGGCGATGCACTCTGAAATGCGAACCCAAACGGATAATCCGCTTCAACGATAATGTCGCGGAGCGCTCCCGCACTGTTTGACTTTATTTCAAGCGTGAATTCAAGCGGTGCTTTGTTTGCCGATTCATGCGGAGAGGTGATGGAAAGAGAGAGCGGTGCCGTGCCGAGCGTTACTTCATAGGATGCTGTTTTTTTGAGGAGCGCGTTGGAACCCTTCACACGATATTCAAGCGTTGCGGCAATTGAAAGGTGCGCGCCTTCCTCGCCGAACAAAACGACTTCTTCTTTTTTGAGCAAGCCCTCGCCGGGAGCAATCGCGCCGAGCGCTTCGCGGTAGCGGCGCATATCGGCGCGAAGATTGTCCGCGCGGCGCGTACCATCCGGAAATTCCAAAAGCAAGTCCGCGGCTTCAATCGGCGAATTATTATCATTGCGCACCGACACCTCAAAACTAAACGCCTCCCCGCCTGCTGCCGAAAGCGGCCCGCTGAATTGCACCGATACCTTTTCAGAACTCACTACATTTCCGCCGCGGAACATCACGAACGCGGCAAATGAGACCGCAACGACGAAAAAAATAGCCGAACCGATGAACAGTTTTTTTGCGAAAGACATAACGATGCGTGGTTCCGGAGGAAGCGGCAATTCCGGAACAATCGGCTCCCCCGCCCACTGCGAACGCGACTCCGGCGGTTCCGTATGAAAAACCTCGCGGCCAACGGAGTTTCCCTTCGGAATATCCGGCTCTCTGTCATAAAGCGATTTGCGTATTTTTTCTAGGCCGTTCATGTAGAAAAGTATAACATGCATTTTTCCTCCCCTCCTCAGTTGAGGAGGGGTGTCTCCCTACGGGAGACGGGGTGGTTGTGTTTCTTCAGAACCCACCCCCACCCCCCGACTTCGTCGGGGTACTCCCCCTCAACCGAGGGGGAGATTAAGAAAAAATCTGAGATGCCTATAATCCAGAGACCCGCAGAGACGAATTGATGATAGAGACAAGGCGGCGCCGAAGCGGCGCGACTAAAGAGATGTCGGCGGCGCCGAATCTACTACTTGCCGCCACATCCAAAAATTCACGCGGTTCGCCGAGATAGCCCAAGTGAAACAAAATACGGAGCGCGAGTAAAATTTCAATATCGCGGAGTTCCTCCGAAACGCATGCACGGCTCTGTAAAAGCGCCGCGCACGAAACGACGGCATCAAAAAGCTTTTCGTGCTTCTCCTCAGGCGGCAAAAGCCGCCGCAAGAGAAGCACCGCACGCCCCAAACACAGGCGGGCGGGCGGCCTTTCCGAAAGCGCCGAGAAAAAATTTGCGCGCGATACCGCGTTTGCAAGCCGCCATACTTCGCGCCCGCGCACGAGCCACGCGTCTATATATGAAAAGTCGGTGAGGTGGTAGCGCAGTTTGCTCCGCGCAAGGCGTACTCCTTGCGCGCGCGCCGATACTAAACCCAACTCGCGCGTAAACAGGAGAATTGTCCGACTCGCTTCGCCAGTCGGCGCGCTTCCCAAAACTAAAGCCGGGGTGTGATAGAGGTGGTACATACTTTCTTTACCCTTTACCCTGCCCTTAACCTAAGGGGAGGGAAAGGGAGGGGTGCTTTTATTCTTACACCCCCTCACCCTGCCCTCTCCCCCTTTGGAAAAGGGCGAGAGGAAAATCGGTAGAAAAATCATACCATAAAAAAACCCGCCCACGACTTTCGTCGGGTTACCTCTGAATGTCAAGCGTGTAGGCGTGCTCGTCGATTTTGATTTTTTCTTGGTTTGTTACCGTCGCAAACTCAACACCCTGAAGCAACGCGGTTTTTTTGAGTTCGGTGGAAAATTTCTCAACAAAAATCTTACCCTCTGCGCTCGTATCTACCAAAAGTGTCGCTTTATCGTGAATCGTCAGCCCGCGCTTTTTTCGCAAATCCTGCACCGCGCGGACAAATTCACGGAAATTGCCCTCTTCTTTGAGTGCTGGCGTTATGTTTGTATCTAATTCAACTTCACTAGTAATTGTGTTATCTATCGTTACTTCTTTTACATTAACTTCCTCTTGTATCAAAGCAAGCAATTCTTTCTCGTCCTTTAATTTTTCATCTTTCACCCTCAACCGCGGAAGCGGCTGGCGAACCTTGATGTTTGCGCTTGCGCGCTGTTCTAGGGCTTGTGATACGATATATCGTACTACAACCATCTGCTCTAAAATATCTTTGTCCGCTTTTTTCGGAACATCAACCCAACTATCCAAATGCACGCTCTGGGCCTCGCCGCCAACCGACAGATATATCTCCTCCGCCAAAAACGGCATAATCGGCGCGATGAGTTTTGAGAGCGTCAAAAGCGCTTCTCGCTGTGTGGCAAGTGCATACTGCTTGTCTTTTTCGTCGTCTGATTTAACTCGCTCGCGCGAACGACGGATATACCAGGTGGAATAATCTTCCGTAAACGCGCGAATCTCGCGGCATGTCCGTGGCGTGTCGTACGCTTCCATCGCCTTGGTTATTTCTTTCACTGCCTGCGCAAGCCGCGCACGCACCCACTTATCCAAAATGTGCTCGCTCTCTTCCGCTCGTGTCTTGCCGTCATACGCATCTTTATACAACTCAAAAAATGCGAGGCAGTTGCGCAATATTCCAACGACGCGATTGTGCGCTTCGCGCACATCAGCGTCGCGGAAGAGGAGGTCTTCGCCCTGCATCACGACACTTCCCATTAAATAAAACCGAAATGCGTCCGCGCCGTATGTATCCATCAAAAGAAACGGGTCGGTATAGTTGCCTTTTGATTTTGAAATCTTCGCGCCGTTTTCCGCGAGAACGGTGCCCGTAGATACGACGGCGTTAAATGCGCGCTTGCCCGCAAGCAAAATACCGAGCGCGTGAAGGTAGTAGAACCATGTGCGCGTCTGCGCGATATATTCGGCGATAAAGTCCGCCGGATATTTCGCCGCACCGGTCGCAAACGGCATTGCTGCCGATTCCATCCAGCAATCCACTACTTCCGGAATACGCTCATATTCCCGCCCCGCATCGTCCGTGAGCGTTAGCGCATCTATCCAAGGCCTATGCAAATCAAGTTCATAATCATTATTGTGAGGAAATGGCGCAAACGGCAGAGCGCGCGCTTCCGCAAGGTCCAGCATCACTCGGTCTTGAAACTGGTCCGACGGCTCCCCTCTCGCAACTTGCGACAAAACCCACAACGGACCGCCGTGTCCGACGGTGAGAATCTTTTTATTCCGGTAGCGGCGCTCTATGTCAAACAAAAATTCGCCAACCCGCCGACGCACCTCCACAAAGGTTTGTTCGTTGCGCTCGTGTAAGCGTTCGTCAATGGTAACGGCGCTGTCCGGCAACCCGAGTTCTTTTTGTACGAGAAGAGCGGTCTCGTTGGTACGCAAAAACGGAGAGGATACTATTAAATCAACTCGTTCGCGTTTCAGATTTGCCGCGGCGCGTACGACATCTTCTTTCCCTTTGTCAGTCAGATGATTTTTAGGGTCTCCGTATACATCCTCTCTATTCTGAGCATTATCTACCGCCTCACCGTGCCGCATTACAAAATAGGTATTACCAGATTTTTTCACGCGCTTTTTTAATTCTTCTAACGAGCCAACCACCATGACGCGCTCGCCACTCTTCTCTTTCCAAATTGGTAGCGGTGTTGCCCAAAAGCGGTTGCGGGAAATGTTCCAGTCGGGCGCGCCTTCTACAATATGTTTGAAGCGGCCGTGTTTCAAATGCTCCGGCACCCACTGTATCTTTTCATTTTCCGAAAGCATCTTCTTCTTCGCGTCTTGTATGGCGATAAACCATGACGGCACGGCGTTGTAAATCAAAGGCGTCCCGCACCGATAGCAATGCGGGTATTCGTGCGTGTTGTTTGCGCGCGCGAAAAGCAATCCGCGATTTTCCAAATCTGCTTTTATTTCTTTCTCCGCATCTTTTACATACTTGCCGCGCAGAAACACCGGTGCTGTATCGTTGTACTTCGCGCTTGCATCCAAAAGTTGCACCATCGGCAACCCTTCTTTTTGTCCGAGCGCGAAATCGTCTTCGCCGTACATTACTGCCGTATGCACAATGCCTGTTCCATCTTCCGTATTCACAAAATCCGCCGCATATACTTTGTACGCGGCTTGCCCTGCGGAGCCTTGGCGTAGTAGGGGAATATTAAATATCGGCTCGTATTCCAAACCGACTAATTTTTTTCCTTTTACTTCTTCAATAACCTTATACTCGTCTTTTCCAAAAACTGCTTGCAACCTTTCTTTTGCAAGAATAAAACGGACTAACTCTCCAACTCCCATATCTTTTTTCTCAATCACTGCATAGTCAATCTTTGGATTGACTGCTAAGGCAACATTACCAGGCAATGTCCACGGAGTCGTCGTCCACGCAAGCAAATATGTCGGCACTTTTAATTTTTCACTCTTCACTTTAAACTCCACCGTTACCGCCTCTTCCGTAATCTTCTTGTAAGTATTGTCCATCGCGATTTCCGCTTTCGCGAGCGGCGTCTCGCAGTGCGGACAATAGAGCAGCACTTTTTTCCCCTCATACAGCAAGCCCTTTTCGTGAAGCTTTTGGAGCACTCCCCACACGCTCTCCATATACGAATTGTCCATCGTCTTGTAGGAGTTCTTAAAATCAACAAACCGCCCAACCCGCTCCACATAGCGTTCCCATTCTTTTTCAAACTGGAGTACGCTCGCGCGCGCGCTGGCGTTAAACGCTGCAACACCTATTTTTTCAA
>CAYORD010000039.1:0-5866 GCA_964406265.1 uncultured Candidatus Saccharibacteria bacterium
TCATAACACTCTATTTTACAAGAGTGTCCTACTACATTTGGGAATGAACCTTGAAAGGTTTTTGCATGAAAAAAAGTTACATCGCGGAACTCCATCGGCAAAAAGATAACAATAGGCATTTCTTAGCTCGATGGCACATTGAGGCAAATAGTCGCGGGCAGGCAGTGCACAAGGCACAGTTGTGGTACTGGGAAACCTATCGCGGCTCTCTCGGGCCGGTGCACAAAGTTCTTGTCGTGAACGACCCATACGAAGAAGTGCGTTACGGACCGCACTTTCACTGCGGAGCAAAAACAAACCGTCTTCATTCCTGAAGCAAATATTGTTCGTGTATTGGCTGAAGCGCGCGGTGAATTAATGCGCGACGAACGACCGTGGCGTAAACATCACCCGCCAGGGTCGGTGCGCCGAGTGAAACGGCGGCGCGATTTTGGGCGATTTATCGTTCCAAATATTCGGCAAATGGCTAACAAGCGTTTGTATTATAGAGTAACGCTCGTCTCGCAACGAACGAAAAACGGTAGACGCTACCGCAAGCGCAAATACAAAGATATTTTGCTTGTCGCCCAGACGCTGTTTGAAGCGGTAGACGAAATACAAGATCGAGTGCTGCCTGCTATACATCGAAGCGTTGCGAAGCGCATGACTCGCTCTCGTTCACTTTCGGTGCTTCGCAAAGAAGTATCGCGACTGAACGAAAACAGTAGAACGGAGTGCTAAAAGTTTCTACGATTATACAAACATCCTTACAAACTTGAGAATGTAAGGATGTTTTTTTGTATTTGGAGATTTACATTTGAATCCGAACGCTTTTAATTAAAGGTGAGGTGCAAAGTAGCATATACATACGATCGTATGTATAAACTACTCTCGGCAGTTCTTCCAGTTAACTGCTATAGCCAGTAGTTTGTAGAATCTATGATATTAAGATACGATCGTGGCTTAAGGTGGTTGAATGAGAACTCCACCCCCCCGCCTCGTCCACATGAGGCGGACTCGGCACTTCCCCTTGGAAAGTGGCAGAGGAATGTGGTACAATATATCCATGCCCCCTTTTCATCATTTTACAACCAAAGCAAAGGAAGCCATTCGGCGCGCGCACGAGCTCGCGATTGAGCGCGGGCAGAATCATGTGGGACCGATGCATTTACTTGCCGCGCTTATCACTCAAGACGAAAGCACTGTTGTTTCCATTTTAGAGCGATTGGAAGTGGATATGGTTTTGCTCACCGATTCGGTTTTGGAATCGCTAGACGGCACCGAGTCGGGTGGCGTGCTTGCGCCTTCGTATCAGATATATTTGACACCGGAACTCGCAGGCATTTTGGAAGCATCCACGCGCGCCGCAGCGTCGCTCAAAGATGAGTTCGTTTCTACCGAACACTTGCTTCTTGCGATGCTTGACGCGCCGGGCGCGGGGAGGGAGCTCCTTGCGCGCTTCAAGGTGGACAAGGCGGGAGCGCTCCGCATTTTGGAAGAAATGAAAAGCGGCCGCATCACGGATGTTTCCCAACCAAAAAAGCACCGCTTTCTCGCGCGCTACGCGCGCAACTTGACCGCGCTCGCGCGCGAAAACAAGCTTGACCCGGTGATCGGCCGCGATGCGGAAATTATGCGCATCATCCAAATTCTCTCGCGCCGCACGAAAAATAACCCGATTCTCATCGGAGAGTCCGGCGTCGGCAAAACCGCTATTGCGGAAGGACTCGCGCTTCGCGTCGCGCAGGGTGATGTGCCGGAATCGCTTAAAGACAAAGAACTCGTCGCGCTAGACCTCGGGCTTTTGGTTGCGGGTACCAAGTATCGCGGCGAGTTTGAAGAGCGGCTCAAAAATATTATGAAAGAAGTGGAGCGCTCCGCGGGCAAGGTCATTCTTTTTATAGACGAAATCCATACGATTGTCGGCGCGGGCGCGGCGGAGGGCTCGCTTGACGCATCCAATATGTTGAAGCCCGCGCTCGCGCGCGGCGAGCTTCGCGCGATCGGCGCAACGACCTTAAAAGAGTATCAGAAGCATATTGAAAAAGACCCTGCGCTCACGCGCCGCTTCCAGCCCGTGTTTGTGATAGAGCCGTCGCTTGAAGATGCGTACGCCATTTTGCGCGGACTCAAGGAAAAATATGAACTCTACCACGGGGTGCGTATTACCGACGCGGCGATTGTCGCGGCGGTGAATCTTTCCGCCCGCTACATCACCGATCGCTATTTGCCAGACAAGGCGGTAGACCTTATAGACGAAGCAGCATCATCGCTCAAGATTTCTTTAGAAAATATGCCGCCGGTTTTGGAAGAGGCGTCGCGGAAAATCCGCCGTTTGGAAATTGAGAAAGAAGCGCTTAAGAAAGAAACTAATTCGCGCAAAGCAAAGGCGCGCATCAAAGATATTGAAAAAGAGGTCGCGGACTTGAAAGAGAAGACCTCGGAAATAGAGCTTAAGTGGAAAAACGAGAAAGAAACCGTTTCGGCAATCAAGGGGCTTAAGAAGGACTCGGAGCGCGCGCGCATAGACGCGGAGCAGGCGGAGGCGCGCGCAGATTTGGCGCAGGCGGCGGAGATTCGATATGGGAAAATTCCCGTGCTTGATAAAGAGCTTGAGCTCAAATTAAAGCGCCTCAAAACGCTCCAGCGTTCGCGCAAAGTGCTGAACGAAGAAATTACCGAAGGCGAAATCGCGTCGGTCGTGTCGCGCTGGACTGGCATCCCCGTCGCACGGATGTTGGAAGAAGAGGCGGCGAAGTTGACGCGGATGGAAGACGATTTGCACAAGCGCATCGTGGGGCAGAGCGAAGCGGTGAAGAAAATCTCCGACACCATTCGCCGCTCGCGCGCGGGCATTGCCGACCCGAACCGTCCGATGGGTTCTTTCCTGTTTCTCGGGCCGACCGGTGTTGGTAAAACCGAACTCACCCGCGCGCTCGCGGAGTTCATGTTCAATGACGAGAAGTCGCTCATCCGCGTGGATATGTCGGAGTTTATGGAGAAGCACGCGGTTTCCAAGCTCATCGGCGCGCCGCCCGGCTATGTGGGGCACGAAGAAGGTGGAACGCTGACGGAAACGATTCGGCACCGACCGGACGCCGTGGTGCTCTTTGATGAAATAGAGAAAGCGCATCCGGAAGTATTTAACTTGCTTTTGCAGGTGTTGGACAACGGACGGTTGACCGATGCGAAGGGGCGCATCGCGAACTTCCGCAACTCCATTATTATCTTAACCTCCAACATCGGCGCGCAATTTATAGATAAGATGCAGAAAATCGGGTTTGCGACCGGCGGAGGCGAGAAAGCGGATTATGAAAACGCGAAAGTGAAGGTGCTCGCGTCACTCAAGGATTTCTTTAAGCCCGAGTTTTTAAACCGGCTGGACGACATCATCGTCTTTGATATCCTGCCGCCCGAAGCGATTGCAAAAATTGTGGAAATTCAAGTTGAGGAAGTGCGGAAGCGTCTCGCGCAGAAAGAGATTACGCTTGAAGTTGCGACGGAGGCCTACGCGCTTTTGGCGAAAGAGGGCTACAGTCCGCAGTACGGCGCGCGTCCCTTGAAGCGTCTTATCCAAACCAAGATTTTAAATCCGCTCGCCTCGCTCCTTATCTCGCAAGGGCTTGCCGAAGGTGGAGTGGTATCGGTTGATGTAAAAGAAGGAGAGTTTTATTTTGAAGTAAAAATCGTTGGCGGTAAAGTAAAAAGCGGGCGCGTGGTAAAAAGCAGGGAAATGGAGAAAGTTGCGTAGCCAGTTATCCACTTTTCGTTTTTGGTGTAAAAAAGACCATCTTATATACTAGAAGATGGTCTTTTTTAATTTATTTATTAAATAATACAGCTTGTATGTATTTATTGCGTTTAAGAAGTATTGGTATGGTCGCAGTGTTGAGCACCGTGTTTGCGGTTGGTTGTGCGACATTGGCATTTGCGCAGGAAGGAGGCGCGCCGCCTCCGCCACCGCCACCTCCGCCGCCATCAGGAGGGGGGGATTTTGGAGGTGGATATCAAGGAGGGTATCAGCAACCACCGTCTGGGGGCAGTTTTGGTGAAGGACATATGCCGCCTCCGCCTGGCGGTTCCGGAGGATATCAAGGGGGTTATCAGCAGCGGCCGTCTGAAGGAAACTATCAGCAGGGCGGACAACAGGGCGGTTACCAGCCGCGCCCAATGCCTCCACAAGATGGAATGATGCGCGGCGGGTCGCAACAGTTTGGAGGTCGGCAGGGCGGTTCTGAACAGGGAATGTACAATCAAAATAAAAAAGGGTCTCCGCAAGAAATGATGAAAGGACAAGAGCAGATGATGCGCCAAAAAGAAATGATGCGCGGCGGAGGAGATTTTGGCGCTGGTTCTGGCGGCGGCGAGCAATATGGCAATGAAGAAAGAGGGGGTGACTTTGAAGGAGAATCGGGCGGTTACGGAGGTTACGGTGGTGAGGAAGGTTCAGAAGATGATTTTGAAGCGCGACAAGCAGAGATGGAAAAACGGCAACTGACAGAAATGAAGCGGAATCTGCGCGGTATGGAGCAAGGGCTTACGATGATCAAGAAGATGACTGACAAGCTTGCAAAGCAAAATATTCCGATTCCATCCGAATACGGAACGCTCGTTTCTGATCTCACGCAAGCGCTCGCGGTGGTGAAAGGCGCCACAGAAATGACGGATGAAGTGCAAGCGGCGATGGAAGTTATTATGGAGCGCGGAGAGGAGCTGCGCGACGCAGGACCGAAGCTCGGTATGCTTGCGGAGTGGCCTCGGATCGTGAAGCAAGCAGAGGCGCAAGTGAAACGGCTTGCCGCGCAGTTTGCTCGCGTTAAGAAAAACAAGTCCAGTGCGGCCTATCCGGAATTACTTGCAAAAGTGGAGGCGAGCGTCGGGGCGGTCAGCAGCGGGCTTGCGCAAGCAAAAAGCGAAGCGTCTAGCGGCGATTTTGAAGTTGCTATGGAAACCTTGCGTGACAGCGTGTTTGAGGGTTCGCAGGACGCGTATGACGCAATGCGCGTGCTTGAAAATATCGCCAATCTTTCGCGCGTCGTAAAGCAGGCGGAAAAGGAAATTGCGCGGTACGAAAAAGAAGCAACACGGTATGAAAAGCAGGGGAAAGATGTTTCTGCGCTCCGAGGTCTGATTGCGCAGATGAAAGAAAAGCTTGCAGAAGTTAAGAGTGTTATGTCGTCAGGAGATGTAGACCACGACGATTTGTTTGAGGTAATGAACGGCGCGGAAAATATCCGCAACGACGCAGAGGCGGAATTGCAGCATCTTCGCGGCAAGCCATCAAATGTGGAGAAGCAGTTCCAAAGCAGTACGGCCGACAGAGCGGGAGCTGCAATCGGCAAGTCGCTTCAGGGGTTGAAGGCGAAATAAAAGAAGATCGAATAGCTCCCATGTCCGAACACGCATAAAGCCCGCTAGTGCGGGCTTTTGCTGTGCTGCTGATAGGGTTTATCCCATTAAAGAAAGGCAATCCCATCGTCAAGCAATTGATACAATTTATAAATTCCTTCAAATGAATAAATAATTAAAATAAAAAAATATGAGCAATCAACGAACAATCATTATCGCCGTTGTTATTGTTTCTATTTTCGTGATATTCGGACTGTCTCGCACCATTTTCAAAAATGATTTTTCTTTGCCAAAAGGCATGGTTACAAACGGTGTAAAACATAGCGTACCCCTGGACTCTATTCTTGGCGGCGGTCCGCCAAAAGACGGTATTCCATCTATTGACCGTCCAGAATTTATTTCTGTAGCCGAAGCGGGCAAGCAACTATCAGATACCGAACCCGGTCTTGCGCTTGAAATAGATGGCGCTCATCGCTTTTATCCATTTCAAATTTTGGTGTGGCATGAAATCGTAAACGATACTATAAACGGCAAGCGA
>CAYORD010000040.1:0-5837 GCA_964406265.1 uncultured Candidatus Saccharibacteria bacterium
TCTACTCGTTTGAAACCACACCACATAAAGGGTTGCCGCTCGGCAATGTAACCAGCCAGATTTTCGCCAACATCTATCTCAACGAATTGGATCAGTTTGTGAAGCACAATCTCAAGGTGAATTATTACATTCGCTATTGCGATGATTTTGTGATTTTAGATAATTCTCACGAACAACTTCTGTCACACATCTCTGCTATTCGCGTCTTTCTCAAGAAACCACTTTTACTTGCACTTCACCCAAACAAAGTAATCATACGAAAACTCCGCCAGGGAACCGACTTCCTCGGTTATGTTTCCTTGCCGCATTACCGTGTACTGAGGACGAGGACGAAGCGGAGGATGCTGAGACGAGTGAATGATGAAAACTTGTCAGCGTATTTGGGTATGTTAACACATTGTAAGGGAAAGCGCATACGAAAACACATTCTCGAACTGTTTTGATAATTTATAAGAGTGTGCTAGATTGTTTTTGCTATGCCGATTACCATTTCATCTATAAATATTGAGGAGCGGAAAAACCTTGACCTACGGGCAGGGGATACGGTGCGGGTCACGCAGAAAATTACCGAACTCGTGATGGAGAAAGACAAGGTAAAAGAAAAGAAACGCTTGCAGGCGTTTGAAGGGCTTGTGCTCGCGCGCAAGCACGGGCGCGAGGCAGGCGGCACATTTACCGTACGGAAGGTGATTGGTGGAATAGGGGTGGAGCGCATCTTTCCGCTCTATGCGCCGACGATTGAAAAAATTGAAATCTTAAAGCGCGCGAAGGTGCGCCGCGCGAAGCTCTACCACATCCGCCGCAAGGCGGCAAAAGAAATCCGCAAAGCGATGCGCCACGAGCGGGTGGAACAAAAGCAAATCAAGACAGAATCGGCTCCGGTTGCGGAAACGCCAGCCACAGCATAGGATAATGATGTCGCGCGGGTGGCGAAATAGAAAACGCACCGCCTTGAGGTGGCGGCGCCCATTACGGGTTTGGAGGTGCAAGTCCTCTCCCGCGCATTAACGAGAAATGCTATAATACCCCTGCGTCGAGGACTATTAGAAACCTTTTAATTTTTTTCATTTTTTATGGCAACAAAAACAAAAAAGGAAAAAGAAATAGGGAAGGTTGTGCATTGGTACGGCAAAATCAATGTCGCGGTAGTGAAACTTGCGGGCGCACTCGCGGTTGGTGATGCGATAAAAGTGCGGCACGGAGAGAGTGAGTTTGAGGACACGATCTCGTCTATGCAGCTTGACCACGAGGCGGTGAAGACAGGAAAGAAAGGGCAGGAAATTGCGATTCAATTATCTCAAGAGGCAAAAGACGGCTCGCTCGTGTACAAAGCGTAAATGTGGTACACGCGCAAAGGAGACGGCGGCTCCACCAAAACGCTCCGGCAAAGCCCCGGCGTTCGCATCTCAAAGAGTTCATGTACGACCGAAGCGCTCGGCGCGTTGGACGAGCTTAATTCGTTTTTGGGCTTGGTAAAGGTGCGCGCGCTCCAACTTCCGCTTGAAGTGGGAGGGAAGCCGCTTGCGGAACTCTTTCATACCGTGCAGGAAAATCTTTTTATTGCGCAAGCGGAGCTTGCGGGCGCAGATAAACACCTCACACCCGAAAAAGTGAAAGCGCTTGAGGCAATTATTGATGCGGCGGAGAAAAAGCTTCCGTCCGTAAAATCGTTTTGTATCGGAGGCGGCGCGCCGAAGGGGCGCACAAGCCCCGGTCGCGAGCTTGCGGCGTTTTTGGATATCGGGCGCACCATTGCGCGGCGCGCGGAGCGCGCCGCAGTCGCCGCCGTAGAGAAAAAAGAAGCGACGCTATCGGCAGGCACGCTCGCGTATTTGAACCGGCTCTCATCGCTTTTGTACGCGCTCGTCCGCTTTCTCAATCACAATGCCGGCGTGCCCGAAGCGGCGCCGACATATAAGTAGATTCAACAAGGTACTAACACGGCTTTGGTGTTATCCACAGAGCGGTATATTTACTATTGGGTTATTTTTTGTAATAATCACAATATGCCGCTAGTGAATTGTCTTCTTTGTGAAAATAAATTTTATGCAAAACCTAATTGGTTAAAGATTGGACACGGAAAATATTGTTCCAGAGCTTGCAGTAGTTTTGCAAAAAGGAAAGGGAAAAAAGTAGAATGTTTTCTTTGCTCACAGATGGTATATAAATCTCTCAAAAGCATAAAAAATTCTAAAAGCGGTAATCTGTTTTGTAGTAAAAAATGCAGCATTTCGTGGCACAACAGTTATTATGCGCAAGAGAAGCATAAAAATTGGAAAACGGGAGAGTTTTCTTACAAGAGGCATGTTTTAAGAAATGGCATAAAGGCCTATTGCCGCTTATGTAACAAAAGTGATCAGCGTATTTTGCTTGTTCATCATTTAGATAAGAATCGCAAAAATAATAATCTGGAGAATCTTACATGGCTATGTCACAACTGCCATTTTTTAATTCATCAATATAACAGAGAAGAGGAATTTTTAATCAAGGAAATAAAAGTTGATGCCTCATAGATTTTGTAAAATCTGCAAAAAGGAATTTTCCGTAAAACCATTCTCTGTGCGGCATGGATGGGGTATATATTGTTCTGCAAAATGCAAACATTTCGGCTTTCGTACTGGTAAATTTGTCGTGTGTGAGATTTGTAAAAAAGAGACATATAAGAGTAAGCGTGCATTAGCGCGCTCAAAAAGCGGTAAATTCTTCTGTTCAAAATCGTGTCAGACAATATGGAGAAACCAACAATATGTTGGCGCAAGACACAAATTATGGAAAGGCGGATGGAATGTTAATTATAGAAAATTGATATTGGAAAGTGGTAAAAAACCCATTTGTCTTTTATGTTCTGAGGCCGATACAAGAATTATTGTTGTACACCATATAGACGAGAATAGGTCTAATAACTCTAAAAAAAATCTTGTGTGGTTGTGTAGAAACTGTCATCATTTAGTACATTATGATAATCTTGAGAAGCAACGATTGTTTAGCTTGTTGCATATAGATATGGCGACTATGGTGTAATAGGAGCACAGGAACCTGTGGAGTTCCAAGATCCGGAGCATAACCGGATAGTCGCCCCGTTATGAAATACGAATTTATTGCCGTTGATTTGCAAAATGAGTTTGCCACAGAAGGCGGCAGATTTTATACGCCAAAACCGTCAATACAATTTTTACACAGTATTCTGTTTCCTTACTTGAAAGAGAAAGATATTAAAATAAATGAAATAGTTTCTGATTATCGCCAACCACGTCCTGGGGACGGTGGAGACGGTTGTTACCCTGGAAGTTGGGGGTATCAGTCGCTAATTCCAAACGAGTTGAGAAAGTCTTTATGGGTGAAAAGTATGAATTCTCCTATTTGGATAAGAGATGGTATTGGAGATAAAAACAAGATACCAGGCAAACCCTATCCAGATTCAAATGCGTTTGGTGCGTGGGTTGAGCAAAATATCGGAAAACCAGGAGCGGTCCGTCCAATTATTTTCGGTTTAACGATTGACTGTTGCGTTCTTTCTACAGTACAAGAGTTCAGATGGCGCGGTTTTGAACCAGTTGTCATAAAAGAAGCTGTAGACCATGCAAGCGGTAAAGCAGAAGATAGAAATATAATTTTAGAAAAGACTGCTATTCGTTGGTGGGCTGAGATTTTTGATTGGGAAGATTTTAGAAAACTCTATAATTAAACACCGGATAGGCACCCCAACATTGCGCTTGTTGTTGCGTTGCGAAGTGATACAATACATACAGAATTGAATCTGGAGGTGTTGAATGAAAAAGAAACAGAATTGTAGAAAGAAAAGACGCCACATCAGGATTACTGAGCCGATGATTCATCGCGCGTTCCACGAAATTGCACTTGAAGAGTGCAGGAAGTGGGAGCGGGGTGTAGGAAAAATTCAAGCACGAAGATTTTGAAGGGGCATATTCTTGTGCCCCTTTGTTTTGCACTTTACGCTCGAACGATGCAGAATAAAGAAATGAAAGAACGGCCACTTATACTTGACGGACGCGCCGCGCGCGATGAAATACGCGCGCGGCTTAAAAAAGAATTCGGCATGTTTGCGAAGCCGCGCGCGCTAGCAATTGTGCAAGTGGGAGATGACTCAGCATCCAGTGCATACATTAAGCAAAAAATCTTGTTTGGAAAAAGCGTTGTCGCACGCGTCATTCACGAAAAGTTGCCGGTGGGCGCGAACGAGAGCGAAGTAGCTGATTGTATTTCCGCATTGTCTGCAAACCCGTCTGTTTCCGGAATTATTGTCCAACTTCCACTGCCGGTACATTTGGAAAAAGAAAAAATCTTGAATTTGGTGCCGGGTGATATGGATGTGGATGGGCTTTCAGCCGCGAGCCGTGCCCGGCTCGCGGCTGGCGACGCATCCGGTTTCATTCCTGCGACCGCGCGCGGCGTGTACGAACTTCTTTTACACTACGGGGTCTCGGTTTCGGGAAAGAAGGTTACCGTGTTCGGCCGTTCGCTTATTGCGGGAGGTCCGATCGCACAACTGCTTTCGGCAAAAGGCGGGCGTGTTACCGTTTTGCATAGCCAAACACCCATTGCGGAAGCGCAAAAGATATCGCGCAACAGCGATATCGTGGTGGTTGCTATCGGAAAGCCGAAGTTTGTCGGGCGCGCATATTTTAGAGACGACAAAACGCAAATCGTGGTTGATGTTGGTATAAACCGGATGACCACAGGTGTTGCGCTGCAAGAAGAGGTTCCTCGCGCCAATCTCGTTGGGGATGTTGATTTTGATGCGGTCAAGAATATGGTTTCGGCAATCTCGCCCGTCCCAGGAGGCGTTGGCCCTATGACAGTCGCGTGTTTGTTTGAGAATTTGTTGGACGCATATAAATAAACGGCTCAACATGTTATGGACGGATACACGGGGTTGACAGGATTTTTGCTTCGGCTATACTGCCTGTATTCCATATATGTTGAACCCAAATAAACTTTTTTTAAAGCGGAGAAATTGACCGGCTTTTTTGAGCCAGCCAAAAACACCCGTTTTAGAAAAAACGGGCGTTTTTATTTTCCGCATGATCGTTTTTTGACAATTGCAATCCGCCGCTCAGAGGGGTCTTTGAGTAGGCGGGAGTGTAAGTTATCCGCGCGTCGGATTGTATGGCGCGCGGAGTAAATCAATGATAAAAAGCAGAACTAAAATGCCCCGACGCAGAAGTCGGAGCGAGGTTACCTGTTTCCGAAGAGGAAACAAGGGCGTACGGTGGATGCCTTGGCTTGAAAGAGCGATGAAGGACGCCGCGTAGCGGCGATACGCTTCGGGGAGGTGCTGAGCGACCTTTGATCCGAAGATGTCCGAATGGGGAAACCCTTCCGCATAAAATGCGGAAAGTCCGCCGATGAGGCGGACAGCGCACCCGGGGAAGTAAAACATTTCAGTACCCGGAGGAAAAGAAAACAAAGTTATTTCCTTAGTAGCGGCGAGCGAAAAGGAAACAGCCCAAACCGTGCTTCGCACGGAGAACACAAAACACAGACCGCACAAAAATCCAAATGGAAGAGTTTGGAATTTGTGTACTGTGCTTTGTGCTTTCCGCGCGGAGCGCGGGGTTGTAAGGCGAAGATTTCGTATTTATTTACGAGGAAAGTTACAAAATCGTTTGTTAGTGGAAGCTTCTGGAAAGAAGCGCCCCAGAGGGTGATAGTCCCGTACACGAAAACAAACAATCTTTCTTGTCTTTGTCCTTGAGTACCCCAAGACACGAATACCTTGGGGGAATCTGCCGGAACTAACCGGCAAGGCTAAATATCTTTCAAGACCGATAGTGAACAAGTACCGTGAGGGAAAGGTGAAAAGCAGCCCGGTGAGG
>CAYORD010000041.1:0-5805 GCA_964406265.1 uncultured Candidatus Saccharibacteria bacterium
ACCGTATCGGTTGATATGAAGGTCAATGGGCAGGATGGGCCAGTTGAGGTGACGAAAGGAAGCCGCATTGTCGTAAGCTGGATTTCCGAAGGCGCGGCTCGGTGCCGCGGCAATTGGTCCAGAAACGACATTAAATTGTCCGGCACTGTGTCTGGGCGCATTAGCAAGTCCGTTGCCGTTAAAATCGCCTGCATAGACAAAGACGGCAACCGCGATGACGATTCCGTTATCGTGAATGTGTCGGGTTTGCCGAAAGTTCCAACGAATGAAACGACAAGCGGTCCCGTTCCGCGCGTAAGTGTAACGGATACAATTAAGTGTGTATTTAAAAATGCCACTGAAAAGCAAGAGTGCTACGAATCGGGGGGAACAGCGAGATGTTCTGGGGTAGAGAGTTGTCAAACGCAAATTACTGGCACAAAAGGATCTGGCATTACATGGAAGAGTACCTGCGGCGGGTATGCGTATACCACGATGGGAGAAGGAAACCAGTATGCAAATTTTGCTTGTACATCCACCCCCCCCACCTCCGCGCAGCCGACGATTGCACCCACTGTGAAGTTTATCCCGCTTTCTCCAGACATTTCACTTACCAGCGCGTCAGAAAAACCACTCTATCGCTTCAGCATCACTGCTCCTCCCAATAAAGAAATCGACATCAGTAAGTTGACCATACTGTTTTCAATATCATCGGAAAAGATTGTCCGTGGCTTGCTTAACAATATTAATGTCCGAGCGTACACCATCTCCGACTTTACGGGTATCGTTTCCGGTCTCCAAAGCGATGGCACATTTATGGCAACTGCCAGGGTGCTTGGTGATATCTTGAGCGGTACTTCAATTAATGTTGAAATCTATGCGGAAAATTCGAGAAACACACCTACAACACTCAAAATTCCCGCAGGTCAGACCAGATACTTTGAGGTTATTGGCGATATCACGCTTTCAGGAGCGGGTACGACCTATGCAGTAACAACCCAACTTCAAAGTGTGGATGGTCTTCTGGTAGTTAATCTTCCTTCACAAACCTTGAGCGACATCCCAGGAAAGACCCCCGCCACCTCTGAAATAAATGACTTGGCACTTGTCGATTTTACATGGACTCCAACCACGCTTGAAGTTGGCGACACGGAACCGTACCTTGATGTAAGTTTTACTTTCAAAAACAGCGGAACAGTGCGGCTGGTCATTCCGACGAATGTAGTGTTCCGGCTCTATTCGCCAGGCGACTCAAGCCAGAACGCAGTTACTTACGGAGAATTAAAAACGGATGTTGGATTCGTCCTGTTGCCCGGAGAATCAAAAATATACCGCATGAGTACCGCGCAAAATAACATACGCGCGCGCGCAGGGACTTTTGACCTTTCTCTTACTGCAGATGCAACGAATGTTATTGCGGAATATAATGAAAATAATAATACAATAACTAAAAAAATAACGGTTACCGCGCCAGTGGTCACGCAGACCTATACGCTTGCGACATCAGTCAGCGGACCGGGCAACATTACGGGAAGCGGCATCAGTTGCGGGTACGGTAACGCATCTCCGTGTTCCAAGCAGTTTGCTGCGGGTACGCAAGTGACGCTTTCCGCAGCTCCGTACACCGGTTATAAATTAAGCGCGTGGGGCGGCGCGTGTTCAGGCATCAATGCCTGCACCGTCGTTATGAACGACAATAAAACCGTTACCGTCGCATTCGTTGCGCAGGAGACCAAAACTACGGGCGGCGTTTGTAGCATCGTTGAATTCAAGGCGCGTGAAAGAAACGATATTGAAACGAAGCCGTGGAGCACGGGCATTAACGAAACCCTCTTAGTGCCACTTGGTGCACAAGTGCAATTTAGCTGGACCACCGCTAATGCGGCAAGCGCATCTTTCACATACCTGCCGTCCACATCAGGAAATCCGACGGTCTTTAGCGGAGAACTGTCGGGAATCTTTCAGATTACAGACCAAACATCCGGACAAATCCGATTCCAGCTTAGTTGCACCGACAGCGCGGGGGCCGTGAATGTAGAAACAATTATTCTGCAAACGCCCGCGTCTGCCGCAAAAAGTTCTGAGGAGCACTATGCCGCTGAAAAAAGCAATTTGGCCGGCGCAGCGGTGCCTACAGATGGAGTGTGGGAATTTTTGAAGGCGTTTTTTGGAAGATAATATTTTTTCCCTCCTGCCCTTTTTGAAAGGGGAGGTGTCCAGCACCACTTTTTCTTGAAAAGTGGTGCTGGACGGAGGGGTTGTTTCAGATTCAGAAACCCCCTCCCCCTCGCTTCCCCGCCCGCTGACGAGGCGGGGCTCGGGTACTCCACCTTTGGAAAAGGGCGAGAGGGGGAAACACCCGATGTTTGAAGCCTATCAACATCGGGTGTTATGCTGAGGCGCATGTCCTATTTTGATGAACTAAACCCCCGCCAGCGCGAGGCGGTAGAGCACCGTGATGGACCTTTGCTTATCGTCGCGGGAGCGGGGGCGGGAAAGACGCGCGTGATTGCGCACCGAATTTTGCATTTGATTAAAGGAGGCGTGTCGCCGGAATCAATTCTGGCGATTACCTTTACGAATAAAGCGACACAAGAGATGCGCTCCCGCGTTAGTTCCCTTCTTCATTCTTCTCTATCTACTAACTACTATCTACCAACTACTAACTTCCCTTTCATTTCCACTTTTCATTCTCTAGGAGCGCGGTTACTCCGCGACCATGCGGAAGCGGCGGGCTTGCCCAGCCGCTTTACGATTTTTGACCGAGGCGACTCGCTCCGCGCCATTAAAAATGCAACTAAAATCGCCGGTTTTGACCCGAAAAACTTTGAGCCGCCGAAAATCCTCGGCGCCATCAGCCGCCAAAAAGGAGAGGGGGTAACGGCAGACGAGTTTGCGGAGCGCGCGAGCGACTTTTTCCCCCGCGTCGTCTCGCGCGTGTGGGACGCGTACGAAAAAACGCTCGCCGAAGAAAAAGCGGTGGACTTTGACGATTTGCTCCTCAAAACGGCGCTCCTTCTCAAAAACAATGCGGTGCTCCGCGAGGCACTCCAAGCGCAGTGGAAGTACATACACATAGACGAATACCAGGACACCAACCGCGTGCAATACGACATTGCGCGCTTGCTCGCGGAAGGGCATAAAAACATCGCCGTGGTGGGCGATGCGGACCAAAATATTTACCAATGGCGCGGGGCGAGTATGAAAAATATGCTCGGGTTTGAGCGCGACTGGCCGAACGCAAAGGTGGTAACGCTTGAAGAAAATTACCGTTCCACGCAAACGATTCTTGATGCCGCCAATCGCGTGATTGAAAAGAACAAGCATCGGCGGGAAAAGAATTTGTTTACGAAAAACACCGGCGGGGCAAAGATTGGGCTTTTTGCGGGGCTTGACGAAGCGCACGAGGCGCAATTTGTTGCCGAAAAATCGCGCGAACTTATTACCAACAGGACGCCGCCGCGCGAGATTGCGGTACTCTTCCGCGCCAACTTCCAAAGTCGCGCGCTTGAAGAAGCGTTTTTAAACGCCGATATACCGTACCAAGTGGTGGGCATACGCTTTTTTGAGCGGAAGGAGGTGAAAGATGTTATCGCCTACGCGCGCGCGGCGCTTGACCCCGCTAACACGGGCGATTTCGCACGAGTGGTAAATGTGCCGCCGCGAGGGCTAGGCAAAGTAACGCTCCTCAAGATGCTCGCGAAACAAGAAGGCGGACTGACTCACGGAACGAGGCAGAAAATAGCCGGATTTCGCGCACTGCTCGCGCGCATCAAAGTAAAAATTGAGGACGAGCCCCTTAGTGTAGCGCTGAAATATATTTTAACGGAAAGCGGACTGGAGAAAGCGCTCAAAGACGGCGATGGGGAAGATGAGGAGCGGCTCTTGAACATTCGCGAGCTCATTTCATTCGCAGGACGCTACGATGCGCGGCCACGCACCGAGGCGCTCCAACATTTTCTTACCGACGCGGCGCTTGCGTCCGACCAAGACGAACTGAAAGAAGAGAAAAATGCGGTGCGGCTCATGACCGTGCACGCGGCAAAAGGGCTGGAGTTTGATACGGTATTCATTGCGGGCCTTGAGGCGGGGCTTTTCCCGCATGAACGGTTGTATGCGGAGACGCAGACGCCGGAGGAAGCGGAGGAGGAGCGCCGGCTTTTTTATGTCGCGCTCACGCGCGCGCGGAAGAAATTGTATCTTTCATACGCAAATGTGCGAAGTGTGTTCGGCTCGCGGCAAGTGAACTTGCCTTCGGAGTTTATCTTTGACATTCCTGAGGAATTGTTAGAAGATGCTTCTCAAAATGAAATTACATAAGAAATCGTTGGGGCAACATTTTCTCCATGACCGGAACATTCTTCAAAAGATTGTTGGTGCCGCAGAACTAACCTTGGGCGATACGGTGCTGGAAGTCGGCCCCGGAGAGGGAACGCTGACTGAATTCATACTTCCGCGCGCCGGAAAAGTTATTGCCGTTGAAAAAGACGCGCGGCTGATTCCAATTTTGCAACAAAAGTTCTCTGCTGAAATTGCAGCTGGAAAATTGGAGTTGGTTCATGGGGACATATTAACTTCTAAACTTCCGAACTTATCAATTTACAAATTAGTTGCTAATTTGCCATATTACATCACGGGTGCGTTTCTCAAAAAATTCCTGCAAAGCGAGACGCAGCCGAGTATGATGGTTCTACTTTTACAAAAAGAAGTTGCGAGAAGAATAGTTGCTGCAGACGGCAAAGAATCCATCCTTTCCATAAGTGTGAAATGTTACGGAGCACCGAAATATATCAACACAGTAAAAGCCGGCTCATTTTCTCCGCCTCCGAAAGTGGGCTCTGCGATTATAAAAATAGCGGGGATATCGAAGAAGTTTTTTAACATTGACTCCTCTCGCCCTTTTCTAAGGGGGAGTACCCAGAGCGAAGCGATGGGGGAGGGGGTTTCTATGCAAGGAAAAACCACCCCCCCGTCCCGACTTGAGGTCGGGACACCCCCCCTTAATCAAGGGCGGGTGGATGAAAGTGAACAAAAATTCTTCGCCGTTCTTAAAAAAGGATTCGCACACCCGCGTAAACTTCTTTCCAGCAATCTAGGCCTGCCGACACCTGTCTTGCTCAAGTGTGGCATTTCTGCAAACGCGCGAGCAGAGAATGTATCGCTTGAACAGTGGAAATGTCTTACGATGAGCCGAGAATCGGACTCGTTTGTGCCTGTGAAGGTAAAACGGTACAACCATATACGATATAAAACTTACACGGCGCCCCAGGTTGAATGTAGTTGCCTAAGAGAAATAGTGTAAATGGGGTATTGAAGTTTGCGAACATCTGTGAACCGGTGTAATGCGTCATAAGAACAATCGGAGGGATAGATAATGGGATCATGCCCATAAGCCAGTTGCCGCTACAGGTGCAGGGGAAGACATATACCACCATCCCGCCAAACGACGGGGCTTGCGCGTCTGCCGTAGAAACAAAAACATCTGCTATTTTTTTAAGCGTATCGGAAATGCCGCGCCACAAAGGCGAGTCAAGTGAGATTTTCTGGTTCTTTTCGCTCATTTCTTTTGCAAATTGCGCGAAAAAATCGGTGGTAGTCGAGAGTGCAATAGAACTTACTTCTTTGGTGAGTGTTTCAAGCTTGTCTTGCGCGTACCCTTGCGTTCCGCCGACTTGCTTAATGATGTTTAAAAATTGGTCAAGGTTGCGGGCGTTGGGATTGGTTTTTTCTGCATCTCCCCCTTGATAAGGGGGAGTACCCCGAGCTTGCGAGGGGGGAGGGGGTAGTTTCTGCTCTCGCGCTTTATTCAACACCGCAAGGGTCGCC
>CAYORD010000042.1:0-3555 GCA_964406265.1 uncultured Candidatus Saccharibacteria bacterium
ATCGTTATGCCGATGAACAGATAATTATTCTACGGTAAATGTTATACCCGCTTCACCACGATTAAGGACGTTGTCGTACACGACTACTTTAAGTTCGTTGGTATCGGTGATGCCGCTGATATCTTTTGGAATGAAAGAAAATGAGAATGGGGCGGTGAATGTTGAATCAACGAATATACCGTTGATATACAACTCCGCCTTGAGTAGCGCATATTTTTTCTGCGTTGCCGATACGGAAACAATGACACGCTCGTTTTTTCCAAGCGCCACACCTGCTTTTGGCGTATTGATTGAAACGGTTGGCGCAAACTCCGGTTTATGAACCGGGTCATCCTCGGTAGGAATCACATTTTCGGTTTCGTCGGTCAACTTCTGCTCCTCCGCCCACTTTCGGACTGGTGTTTCCCAAAGCGCAAACTGTTGGTCTGCCTCCGGATTGAGCGGTTTGATCCCATTACGAGGATTGTTTTTGTCCAACCAGTAGAGGATTGAATGAACTTCGCGTACCACCCGCTCCTCGCGCGTTTCGGCGGGCGTGTACACAGTCGCACGCTTACCCGACATACGGTCAACAGTAAAAGCTCGGCCGCCCTGCCACATTCCTTTTAGAATGGGGAGAAGCCCCTCAATACTTTCTTCGGGCGGAAGAGGAAGCACTTCGCGCGGCATAAGCGGGAGCGCTTCGCGCATAAACTCATTCCAAAGCGGAGAGACCGCGACAAAACCCGCCGCCTTTTTCTCCATCGGCCGCGCATCATTGTTTCCGACCCACACCCCTGCCGCGAGCGATGGCGAGTAGCCGACCGTCCACGCGTCTTTGTAATCATTCGTCGTTCCTGTTTTTGCCGCAACCGAAAAGCCGGCGACTTTGAGATACGAATTTGAACCAAATATAGGCGCGCGCGCCTTGTCGTCGCTCAAGATATCTGAAATCTGCCGCGCGATGGACTCAGGAAGTACCCGTTCGGTATTTGGGCGGGGTTCTTTTACCAGTTCTTTCTGAGGATTAAAAATCTGCTTAATGGCATGCACTGCATTCTTTTCTCCATCATTTGCGAAAACGGCGTACGCACCTACCAGGTCAAGCAGTTTCACTTCGCCGCCGCCGAGCACCAGCGTAAATCCGTATTGATTTACATTGGTGAGCGTTGATATGCCCATAAGCGTTGCAAGGTTGAAAGTATCTTGCTGGCCGGCCAGATAGAGTGTTTTTACGGAGGGGACATTAATGGACTGCGCAAGCGCTTCGCGCATCGTAATAGGCCCTCGGGACTTTTCATCATAGTTATGTGGCGCGTAGCACACTTTCTCCGGGTCATCGCTTTCACGTAACGGCTTGCCTTCCGCATCGCAAAGCGCGCTGAACTGGGTCGGCAGGTCAAAAAGCGCGGTTTCTGGAGTAAATCCTTTCATGAATGCCTCTGCGTATGCGAACGGTTTAAATGTGGAGCCGGGTTGCCTGCCTGCGAGCGCCACATTAAAGTTGCCGTCAATCGCGGGGTCAAAGTAGTCGCGGGAGCCGACGAGTGCCAAGATGTCGCCGGTCTTCGGGTCTATCGCCACGAGCGCTGCATTTTCCGCGTTAAATTTTTCCTGATTTTCGAGCGCGCGTTTTTTCACAATATGTTCTGCAGTATCTTGTAGACGCCAATCAAGTGTTGTGATAACGCGCAACCCGCTTTCCGCGACGCCCTCGCCGTATTCTTTAATCAATTGGTCTCGCACAAAGAGCGTAAAATGGGGTGCTTTGATGCCGTACGGGTCAAGGGGTTGGAAAGTGGTTTCTGTTTTGCGCGCATCCTCATATTCCGTTTCGGTAATATATCCTGCCTCGCGCATCCGCGTTAATGCAAGATTTTTCCGTTCCTCAAGCCGCGCGCGGTTGGTTCCGTATGGAGAGAAGTATGTCGGGGCATTCGGGAGGGCGGCAAGGTACGCCGCTTCGACGAGCGTCAGATCGCGGGACGACTTGTTGAAATACGAACGGCTGGCTTCCTCAATGCCGTAGATATTGCCGCCATACGGCGCTTCATTTAGATATAGTGCGAGGATTTCGTCCTTGGCAAGCACTTTTTCCAACTTCAACGCAAGCACCCATTCTTTAAGTTTGCGCGATATTTTCTTCTCTCCTGTCAAAAGCGAATTTTTCACTACCTGTTGAGTAATGGTGGAGCCACCTTGGCCGAAACTGCCGCTTCCGAGGTTCGCGAGTATGGCACGAAGGATTGATTTCAGCTCAATTCCTTTATGTTCGTAAAAATGTGCGTCCTCAAGCGCAATCGCAGCGTCTTTACTATGCGGTGATATTTCTTCAAACGGAACAACGCTCCGCTTCACGCCGCGGTGTAGGTCGTAGAGAAGTACCTCGCCGGTGCGGTCGTAGATTTTAGTTGACTCGCTCACGCGCCTCTCGCCGAGCGCGGCGAGATCCGGAATACGGAACGAGGAAATCCAAAGGGCAACGCTCCCCGTCGCGATGAACACAAGGGAGATAAAAAAAACGAATATACGCCGTAGGATATGTCTTTTTTTCCGTCGCATAGAGCGCATAGTACCACAATTTCTTTTTATGATAAGATGATGGTATGAAAACAGGTGCCATACACGAACTCCTCACGCGGGGGGTTGAGCGGATTTACCCAAGCGTCGAATTTCTGAAATCGCATCTCAAGAGCGAGAAACCGCTTTCGCTGTATCTCGGTATTGACCCAACGGGCCCGACACTTCATGTGGGGCATATGATTCCGCTTCTGAAGCTCGCGCAGTTTCAGGAATTGGGACACAGAATAATTCTGCTCATCGGTGACTTTACCGGAATGATTGGCGACCCTAGCGACAAGACAGCAACACGCACACGCCTGACGCGCGAGGAGGTCTTGGAAAACGCGAAGCTTTACAAAGAGCAAGCGGAAAAAATTATAGGATTTGATGGAAAGAATCCCGCAGAACTTCGCTACAATTCTGAATGGCTTGGAAAAATGTCTTTTGAGGATGTACTTGAGCTCAGTTCCAACATAACGCATGCGCAAACCATCAAGCGCGATATGTTCCAAAAGCGCATTACCGAGAACAAAGATTTGTTTTTGCACGAATTGCTGTACCCGCTGATGCAGGGCTACGACAGTGTGGCGATGGATGTCGATGGGGAAATAGGAGGAAATGATCAGACCTTCAATATGCTCACCGGGCGAGACCTCATGAAGAAAATGAAAAACAAAGAAAAGTTTGTCGTGGCGACGAAGCTCTTGACCGATAGTTCCGGCGCGAAGATGGGGAAGACCGAAGGAAATATGGTGGCATTTTCCGACACATCGGCGGACTGTTTCGGCAAAGTAATGAGTTGGCCAGACGGTATGATTCTCACCGGATTTGAACTTTGTACGCGCGTTCCGCTTTCAGAAATTGAAGAAATTAAAAATACGATTTCCGGAGGCGGAAATCCAAAAGATGCGAAAGTGCGTCTTGCGTTTGAAATTACCGCGTTGCTTAAAGGCGTAACAGAAGCCGAAAAGGCGCGCACTGGTTTTACTTCGGCGTTTAGCGAAGGGAAGCCGA
>CAYORD010000042.1:3655-5754 GCA_964406265.1 uncultured Candidatus Saccharibacteria bacterium
TTTTCCATCTCGGAAGTCATTTCCTCCTCCTCTTCTACGCTTACTGAAGGGTCAATAGTTTCGTCGTCCATTTTTATATAAATCTTTATCTTATAAAAAGATACGCAGATAGTTGTATCAAATTAGGTTTTCTTTGCAATATAGGGCTATGTGGAAAACTTTTCCGTCGCCAAGAAGGTAAGCCCTATCGCAATCGCGTCGTATTCGTCGTCAAAGCGTTTTTTATGTGAAAGTGCAACAAGTTTTTTCACCATATCTGTAACTTGCGCCTTGTCGCTCCTGCCGTAGCCCGTAACTGCGATTTTTATTTGCAAAGGCGTATATTCAAACACGGGGAGTCCGGCGCGCGCGGCTTCGTAGAGAATAACGCCGCGCGCTTCGGCCACGCGGAATGCCGTCTTTTGGTTGGAAAATAGAAACAAGGTTTCTGTCGCGAGCGCTTCCGGCTTCCACACTACAATCGCTTTTTTTATTTCACCACCAATATATGCGAGCCGCTCGCTCGCCGTTTGTTTTTTGTCCGTAACCACACACGCCGAAAAAAGCGCAATTTCTTTTCCGTTTTGTTTTTCCAAAACTGCGATACCCAAACGATCATACCCAGGATCTATTGCGAGGATTTTCATGCAAGGGTGGATTTTATTTCATTCAGCGTTTGTTATCACTTCTTGAACATCTTCGTATGCTTCCAATACTTCAACCAGTTTTTCCAATTTTGCAAGGTCCTCGTCCGAAAGCGGCACAGTTGTTGTCGCCACCCACTCTTTCATCCCTTCCTCAGTTGAGGAGGGGTGTCCGCCTAAGGCGGACGGGGTGGTGGTGTTTCTTTTCTCAAATGCCCACACCGCGGCACCGGGGGAAGCGAGGTTGCCGCCGTTTTCGGAAAGCAAATGCTTAATTTCCTGCGCGGTTTTGTTGGTGTTGTCGGTAAGCGTTTCAATAAGAAGCGCCGCGCCGCCCGGCCCGTACGCTTCGTACCTAATTTGTTCAAGCGCTTTCGCGCCCGCTTCGGTCGCTTTCTTAATCGCGCGCTCAATATTATCATTCGGCATATTCTCCTTTCGCGCGCGCTCAATCGCGGCTCGCAAGGCGGGCGCGTCTTTGTTTCCTTTAGCCGCGCGCGCTTCATTTGCAATCAGTTTCGCGAATTTGGAAAACACCTGACTTTTTTTTGCGTCGGTTTTCCCTTTTTTCTCCCGAATCTGACTCCATTTATTATGACCTGACATAATTAGTAGTATATTACACCAATGTTTGTTTTATACCCCGTACATGCTCATATGCTTGCGGGGTGGCGCGGCGGCCGCGCGGCGTGCGCTCAATGAGCCCCAGTTGCAAAAGGTATGGCTCGTTCACTTCTTCCAAAGTCGCTTCTTCTTCCGACAGCGCGGCCGCCAATGTACTCAGTCCAACCGGTCCGCCGCCGAACTTTTCAATAAGTGTTTGTAAAAGCGAGCGGTCGGAAGCATTGAGGCCGAGCGTATCTATGCCGAGAAGTTCCAATGCCTCGCCGACGAGCTTTTCGGTAAGTGTGCCGCGTTTCATTTGCGCGAAATCGCGGCAGCGCTTTAGCAAGTAATTCCCCACGCGCGGCGTCGCGCGGCTTCTCTCCGCAATCGCGCGCACCGCGCCTTCTTCTATTTTAATTTCAAGCAGTTTCGCCGAGCGGAGTATTATTTTCTCAATTTCTTCCGGCGCGTAAAATTCCAAACGGAACACGCCGCCACCGAAGCGCGAGCGCAAGGGCGCCGAGAGGAGTGCGATGCGGGTCGTGGCGGCAATGAGCGTAAAAGGGGGCAACTCCAGTTGAATCGTGCGCGCGGAAGGACCTTTGCCGATAATAATATGAAGCTCGCCGGTTTCCATCGCCGGGTACAGCACTTCTTCAATAGAGCGATTGAGCCGATGTATTTCGTCTATGAATAAAATGTCGCCCGCGCTTAAATTGGTGATGATTGATGCAAGGTCGCCGACTTTTTCAATCGCCGGTCCAGAGGTTGATTTCATCTGCGCGCCCATTTCTTTCGCAATCAAATGCGCGAGGGTCGTTTTCCCGAGCCCCGGAGGCCCGTAAAAGAGAAGGTGCTCGGGCGGATGCT
>CAYORD010000043.1:0-5717 GCA_964406265.1 uncultured Candidatus Saccharibacteria bacterium
GACCGACACGCCCCGATTCTCCCGCAACTGCATTAAGTTGCTGAAATGCCGCAACCGCGCGGGCGGTTGCGGGACCAAAATAATTTGTTTCCTTGCCGAGAGAACCAGCACCCCGTTCCGCAACGCGCGTTTGCGGATTTTCATTCAAGAGCTTTTGGAGTGCAAACACATCGGGTCCGCGCGCGCCAACTTTGAGCTCGCGCGAAAATTTCCATACTTCAGCACGCGCATCTTTTATGGTAAAGAAGCCAAAAAAGAAAGCAAGGGTCGCTCCAAGTAAGATAACGGCAGGCCATTTCATACCAAAATTGTAACATGGGGTATATACTTATGTAATCTTTGTGAAAAAACATACTTTTATCATTTTTGCGATCGCTGCGCTTGTTGGATTAGGCGGCTTTATTGCGTATCGCGAATACAAAAACCGTGGCGAGGAGATGATACCGGCATCAAAGGCGCCGACAGATGTGCTCGGCTCTGCCGCCCTCATTGCCGACTCCGACAAAGACGGCTTGAAGGATTGGGAAGAAGAACTGTGGCACACTGACCCACTCAACTCAGATACGGATGGAGACGGAATGGGTGATGCTGAAGAGATAAAAAACGGGAGGAATCCGGTTATTGCCGGACCGAACAACCTGCTTGACTCCGCAACCGTTGCGACAAAAATAAACCCGGACGCAAAAAAGGAAGTACCGGATACGGAACGATTTGCGCGCGAATTGTTTGCCACCTATCTTTCCACGCGGCGGGAAGGCCTGCCGCTGTCTCAAAATGAAATCGCGAATATCGTAAGTACCGTGTCCGCAAGCGTACCTGATGAAGCCGCGCAATTATTTACGGAAAAGGACGCCAAAACATTCGGCGATGAAAGCGACCGTGCGTTGCGCACATATGGAAACGCGCTCGGCGCCGTGCTTAAAAAGCCGTGGCCGTCGCGCGAAAATGAACTCGCAATTTTTGAACGCGCGATACAAGACCCAAACCAGGAAACGGCACGGCTGGACCTTGCGAATCTGACACCCATTTCGCTCGCGTACGGCACTATAGGAAAAGCGGTTATAAAAATACCCGTTCCGCAAGGCGCGCTCTCACTGCATATGCGCTTCGCAAATACCTCAATGGAAGTAGGGGAGAGTATACGCGGCATGGGCGTCGCACTTGACGATCCCATTAAAACAATATCTGCCGTAGCGCGCTATCTGGATGCGGCGCCGCGCCTTGGCGAATCGCTCCTCGCGCTTCGCAACTTCTTGGAAACCCACGGCATCTCGTTCTCCGAAAACGAAGACGGGTACGCGCTGTGGAGGGCAACAAATAGTAAGTAGCTGGTAGTGAGTAGGTTGTAGAAAAAATACACTAAGAGGAAATAGTTTTGCACACACTTCCACTTCCACACACACAATACACACCTTATAATACAAGGCACGGAAGACGCCGCGTGGAACGCGCAGGCGAATTATGCGTTGGAAAAATTTTACAACTTTCTTTGTGATAGCCGCACTTGCGGTCCCAGCGCTTTTTGCACCGACCAAACGCGCTGAGGCGCTCTTTGGCTGTACGCCAACTGTTACGCCGGCAACACCATTAGGGATTTTTGTACCTTCATATGATGCCGCGGTTGCCTTACAAAACTCCATATCAAACACCTATCAATCCTCAAACTTTAGCAAAGAGTGCATTTTGGATTCTCTGGTTACCATGCTTGGGAAATCGCTCATCAGCAATCTGACGGGGTCAATCGTGGATTGGATTAACAACGATTTTGAGGGCGGTCCTGCGTTCATAACTGACCCCGCAGGGTTTTTCGTTAATGTTGCGGACGAAACCGCGGGAAATTTTATTGAAACGCAACTCGGACCAATTGGACAACTCCTTTGCAGCCCGTTTGACTTGCGCCTGCGGCTTAATCTCTGGCTTTCCACCGGCGCATCGCGCAAGCAATATCTCGGTTGCCGCCTCACTGACATTCAAAAAAATGCGTATGAGGCATTCACAAACGGCGGGTTTATCGCGAACGGCGGGTGGAACACTTTCAACGCGCTCACCTCTGACCCGCGCAACAACCAATTCGGCGCATTTATCTACGCTTCCGACGCGCTCAATACGGAGTTTATAAAAAAAGCGAACGAGAAACTGCGCGAGCTTTCATATGGCCGTGGATTCCTCTCATTTAATAAATGCATCGCATCTAAAGCAGAAACCAACGCGACCGGCGGGCACGATTGCGCGAAATACGAAACTGTTACTCCTGGCTCTTTGATTAACAGCCAACTTGAAAATGTGTTCGGCTCGGAACTGCGCCAATTTGAGCTGGCAGATGAAATTAATGAGGTGTTTCAGGCGCTCGTTAATGCCGGTCTCCGCCAAGTATTCGCGAAAGGCGGCGGAGGACTCTTGGGCGCAAGTTCAAGGGGCGCGGGCCAACCGTCAAGCGCCGCACAGCGGCTCCGCAATCAGGACTTCAGCGGAATTTACAATCTCGCGCAGAACGACGCCACGACAACGAATGTGTTCAATTCCAAACTTTCGAGCATCAGCAATGACTATAAGAATGCGGGAGTAGGCATCAATCCGCAAGGAACGGACGCGGGCGTGGCGCAACAGATACCGGCGCGTAATCTTGCGCTTGACCGGCCCGCGGCAGGGTCGCCGGCATTCTTAAACGCTTATAGCGCAAATTTGGCCGCAAACGGCTATAAAGATGGAAAATATAAGTGCGAGTTTACTCTTGAATGCGCTTTTATCAGCATAGGAACCACAAATCCATATTGGGAAGTTACACTTGCGAAACCAAGCACTATTACCGAAGTGCGTATTTACAAACGAGTCGATGATACCTACGACGGTGCGCTTGGTACATTTACTTTGACCATATACGATACCGATGCCGCAGACAGAAAAAGCGTCTATTCGGCTTCGTTTGTTACGAATAACAGTTCTACAATTCCTTTCTCTATTACCCCCATCAATAAAGTCGGAAAAGTAGTCCGAATACAACGAACTGCAAGTGCGCCAGTCGGATTGGGATTGGGCGAAGTGGAAGTGTACGGCACGGAGGGAGAAACCGCGATAAATGAAAGTCCGGTAAACGCTATAACATTCTCTTTTGCTCCGGAAACGACTAATCCGCTTGTGGCCGCCGTCAATGAACCGTCCACGCTCAAAGGCGCGTTCACGCCGAATATTGCCATCAGCGGCGCAAAAATAAAAACTACGCTCCAGCATAAAAATAATTTAAGCGGCTCCTATACCAACTTTGCGCCAAAACAAGCGTTTGACGCATTCCTCGTCCGCGTTAAAAATACCGATACGAACACGGTAAAGTTTGCAAGAGAACTTATCAAGCAAGGGAGCGTCCTTGTTGCTGACATGAACAATGCCGCGCCGTACACGCTCCCTGACACGGTTTCGGCGCTCAAAGACGAACCAATCGGCATTGAGTACGAATTCACTCCGTTTGTAAAAGGGCAATTTTACCGGTTGATTACGGAAATAGTGGATACAGCCGGCAAAACAATTAGCGGCGGTACGCAGACCCTGCAATTTTCAGTCCCTAATTAACCTGCATCAATGAAAAAACTGATTATCATCGCAATTCTCATCGGCATCGTTATCGCGCCAGTAGGCGCTGGAGTTGCGTTTGCGCAAGAAGGAGGCGGGGGAGGCGGAGTAATCGGAAAGGTTCTTGGTTTTTTCAGTCCGCTTGATCAAATTACTTTCGTTTTTGCTGAAGTGGGAAATGCGGTTATGACGCTCGTTTCAAAGGTGCTGGACATCGCGGGTGCGGTGCTAAACTTTTCGGTAGAAAAAACAATCAATATGAGCGAATTTCTCGCGCAGGTCAAAATCGTGGATGTGGGGTGGAAAGTGTTCCGCGATATTGCAAATCTATTCTTTATTTTCATACTCCTTTGGATAGGAATTCGCACTATTTTGGGGCTTGGCGGAGGGGAAATAAAAAAGTTGCTCCTGAATGTGATTATTATGGCGCTCCTTATAAACTTTTCGCTCTTTATCACCAAAGCAATTGTTGATGCGGGCAATATCGCGACCATTCACTTCTATGACGCGATGCGGCCCAATCTTAATGAGCCAGACCCTGCGCACCCCGGACAAACGAAACCAGTTCTTGATTCGCAGGGCAAACAAGTAAAAGCCGGGCTCTCGGATATTTATATGGAAGCGCTCAAGCTACAGACCTTTATGGGGGAGGGCAGTTCCGTAAACGACAACCTCGCATCCGCGGGGGGATTTGCAAACCAGTTTATAAAAATATTCGTGGCGACGACACTCGGCTCGGTGTTTTTCCTCGTCGCCGCGTTTATATTTTTCGCCGCGGCAGTGCTCTTTATAATCCGCGCCGTGATGCTGATGCTTTTGATGCTTCTCTCTCCGCTCGCGTTTGTGGCGCATATTGTGCCGAATATGCAAAATCTGGCGAACAAGTGGTGGAAAGAGCTTTTCTGCCAGACCTTTTTCGCTCCGCTTTATATGGCGCTCACCTATGTCGTCGCGAAGGCAATCCAGAGCGGCGGGTTCGGGACTTTGCTCAACATTACCGGCAATCAAGCGTCTTTTGCGGCGCTTCTCACAGCTGACGCGTCCGAAAATGTGGGTATTGTCGTTAATTATATTATTTTAATTATTCTGATGGGAGCAACACTTCTTATCGCCAAACAGTTGGGTTGTTCCACCGGCGGCATGGTGATTGATTGGGGGAAGAAACTCCGCGGGTGGGGGCAGGGGGTTGTGGGGAGGAATACGCTTGGCAGATTGGGAGAGATGGGCAACCGTATTATGAAAGGAGGCGTATTTGATAAATCACCAGTGCTTCGGGGTATACGCAACGCAACCTTTGGGCAATTATATGGCTCAAAGTTCGGGAGCGGAAAATCGCGAAAGGATGCAACCGCGGGAGCACGCACAGAAGCGGCGAAAGCACGAAAAGAAGAACTGGACGCACAACGGAGAGATGCGGCGAGGGATACAAGCCAACGCTTTACAAATATGATAAATGCGGGCACACCCATACCCCCAACAGTAGTTTCAGGACTAAGTAATGAGGTGGTAGCTGAAATGGACCCGACGCTCCTTGCTCATAGAGAAATAGCCAATTCACTCTCCACGGGACAATTACAGCGATTAAACGACACCTTAAACGCTCAGCAGAAAGCAGCAATTTATACAACCGTTAATACTCCGCCACTCATGATTGCGAGTAATGCCTATGCATTTATGACCACTGGACCGGGTGTTTTGTGGCGTCCATAAAAACATATAGATATGGAAATATTAAAAGAACAACTGAATGAACTCTACAAAAAACTTCCGCCGGAAATGCGGAGCGTGGAGTTTACTGAACGTGCATCCGGCGCGATACGGAAATTAGCGGATGCAAACAAGTTTTCACCAGAACAGACGCGAGTGTTCGCCGAGACGATTTGGAAAGTTATTATTAGCGCGTTACCGAAAGAAAAAACCGCCGAAACAATCGCTGTACGGCTTTCACTCACACCCGAGCAGGCGCGGGCGATTGCGGCGGAGGTGGAAAAAGAGATTTTTGCAAAGACGCCTAATATGACTTCCTCTCGCCCTTTTCAAGGGGGAGTGCCGAGTCCGCGAGGCGAGGGGGTGCTTCCTATGATTGGAACCCAGTCACCACCCCTCCGCCCAGCACTTTCTGAAGAAAGTGCTGGGCACCTCCCCCTATCAAG
>CAYORD010000044.1:0-4295 GCA_964406265.1 uncultured Candidatus Saccharibacteria bacterium
GTGTGAAGACCGCATTCTTTTCCCTGGTTCGCGGTACCAGCAAAACGACCCGCGCGTTCAAACTTTCCCTGCCGTCCTCCTCCGGATTGGTTCTTTCCTTCTGTCGTGCACGGTTTGCACCCAAGGGATTTGTATCCCTTGTCGTAGAGCGGATGATACATTAATTTTTTCGTTTTTATGTACTCCCACACATCATCTTTTGTCCAAAATGCTATCGGATTTATCTTTACAATTTTTCCTTGCTCAATAAGCGGAGTATTTTTGTGAATTTCGGTTTCATCACGACGGAGCCCGGTAACCCATGCGTCGTACTCCTTCATAGGCCGTTCTATCGCCGGAATCTTCATCTCGCAACACTTGTACTGGTCATTCCGAATGAAGGAATCGCCGTATAAAGCATCAATCCGTTTTACATCGGCTTTAGAAGGCTTGACCCACTTGAAACGCATCTTTGCCTCACGAACAAGTCTTTTTGCGAATGATAAGGTCTCCGGGAATTCATAGCCCGTGTCTATGCCGATGAATTGGATTTTTGGATTCACGCTTGTTGCCAGGTCAACAATCACGCGGGAATCTTTGCCGAAAGAGCATGCGACAAAAATGCGCGGATATTTTTCCACAGCGTGCTGGATGATGAGCTTGGAAAGCTCTGCTTTCTCTTGAATGTTCATAGGGATAATACTAATATACTAATGGTACGAATGATACGAATTGTTAAACCCTAAATCCTAATATCTAAATCCTAAACAATATCAAATTTTCAAAAAATAAAAATTCTAAACACGTTTTGAACATTTGATATTGGAGCTTTGGATTTGTTTAGAATTTAGAGCTTAGAGATTAGGATTTTGTGACTATTTGTATCCATTCGCACTGTGCCCCGTAGTGAGCTCTGCTCTACTACTGGGGTCATTCGTAAAATTCGTATATTGGTATCATTCATTGTGGCAGATAAGAATTATTTTGCTAGTCACATCTTTCTCATCTCTTTAACTACAAGCGCACTGATATAGTTTTGCGTTTTCTCCGTCGCTTCTTTTGTCGCTCCTCCCAAATGAGGCACAATAATCAGATTTTCATGATTGCGCGCGTAATGAACAAGAGGATTGTCCGCAAGATGGCTGCCATCGGGCTTCTCTCCCGCGAGTGTGTCCACCGCGGCAGCGGCAAGCCATCCGCCCCGAAGCGCAAGAAGAAGCGCCTTTTCGTCGATTATTTCCCCACGCGCCGTGTTGATGAAAAGCGCATGCGGCCGCATCATGCGAAAATGCTCACGTTTGAGCATCCCGAACGTGGAGTCATTATAGGTGGCATGAACGGAGACGATGTCGGAACTTTTTAGCAATGCGCCGAGCGCCAACCGCCGTACACCATGACGACGCATCTCTGCCGCAGGCACAAACGGGTCACAGGCAGAAACACGCACACCAAACGATTGGGCATAACCGGCAACAAGTTTGCCCAGCCGCCCGAAACCAATGAGACCAAGTGATTTGCCTTTCATCTCTGTCCCTCCGTATTTTCTCCTCTCCCACTTCCCTCGCTTTAATGCGTCAAAAGCCCATGGAATATTTCGCGCGAGCGCAAAAATGAGCGCCATCGTCTCTTCTGCTGTTGATGGCGTATTTTTGAGTACAGGAGAATCCGCTTTGATGTTCACCACTTTAATCCCCCTGCGTTTGCACTCATCAAGGTCAATATATCGCAACTGCGTGGTTCTGCTTCCTATGAGGCGCAGGCGCAATGCGGAACGTAATACGGACGAAAGAAGCTTTTCTTCAAGCCCCGTAACGATGATATCCGCCGCGGGAAGATTTTTTAAAAACAACCGATGCGAACCGTACTGAATAACCCTGCCGTGTTTCTTGAGAAGCGCCTCGGCTTCTTTCCCAAACTCACTTTCGGCCAATAAGATATTCTTCATACGAAACTTACACTAGTTTCTTGGCGAGGAGTACTCGCGCGACTTCAAGATCGAGAGGCGTATTAATATCGTGCGCAGAGACGGGTGGAATTTCAAGCCCGACCCTTTTCCCGACCTCTATCTTTAGTTCCTTCAAAAATAAGTCTCTGCGAAAACAATACACATTCCCGAACGCATACCTTTTCGGGTCCATCTGTCGTTGGGGATGCGCGTAATGGAGTTCCGGGTGTTCAAAATCCAAAAAACCTTTTTCAGAGACCACGCGCACATGATATGGATGGTGCGTGCGCCCGACCGCTACCATCGTGATACCCGAGTCAGCTTTCTTTTTCATCATGAGCGCAAACAAAGAATCCACATGCTCGGGTCTAAGAAATGGCTCTGTCGGCTGAGCAAGGACCACATAATCCGGTATATAGTTTTCATTTTTCTCGAGCCAGAGAAGTGTGTGCTGTATAACGGGACTTGTCGGCGTTGTGTCCTGGGCAAGTTTTTTCGGTCGAAGGAACGGCGCTTCGGCTCCACATCGGAGAGCAACTTCTCTGATTTTTGTGTCGTCCGTAGAAACAATCACCCTCTGCACCACCATACTCTTTTTGAGAGCTTCGATGACATACGCAATGAGCGGTTTCCCCCCGAGATCAGCAATGTTTTTATGGGGGATGCTCTTTGAACCTCCCCGTGCGGGAATTATGGCGACTGTCGTATATTTTTTTGAGGCCATAACCAGGTTAGTACGCTATCCGTTTCCTTAGCAACCCACGCCCGAGCGGAATGGTTTTTAAAACAGAAACGATTTTTTCTCCGGCTCTCCCGTTGCCGAGGCGATATCCACACGACTCAAGCCCTGAGCGAAATTTTTTATTGGTAAGCGCAAACTGTATCTTTTTCCTGATATCCGAAAGAACATCATCCGCGTCCACGACATTTTCCTCCCGCGGGCGCCCGTCTTGCCGCTTTCCCACATTTACCGCAGGAAGCTTAAAATACGGCGCTTCAACAAGAGCGGAAGAAGAATTTCCTATAAGCGCTTTTGCTCCGCTCATAAGCCCCAAAAAATCGAGATTCTGGATATTCCGAAACACGAGAAAATGCGGAGTATCCTCCTTTTCTTTTATCGCCCTAATAACCCCCTCATACCCGGGGTCGGAGCACGGGTATACAAGGATTGAACGCAATCCAAATGTTTTTACCGCATTAAAAACATTTTTTGCGGCGCGATAATTTTCTTCCCGGGAAAGATACGTGTCGGGGTGAAAAATAATAATGAAGTATTCCTCATTCCTCCCAAGCCCGTATTTTTCGCGCGCGTGTCCTTCGGAAGTGTACATTTTCTTCCGTATGCGATCAATATAGGTTGACCCCGCAATGCGTATCCGCGAAGGCTCTTCTCCCATGCGGATGAGCCGTTCCGCAGCATCTTTTGTTTCGGGAAAGTGAAGGTGCGCAAGCTTTGTTATCATGTGGCGTTGAATATCATCTATATTCCCGGACACGTCCCCGCCTTGCGTGTGCGCGACGGGAATCCCAAGATTAAGAGCGGCAAAAGCGACCATGAGGTGTTCTCCTCTGTCGCCGTGTACAAGAACGATGTCCGGTTTGAGCTCCTGAAGCACCCGCGCGGTCTTCATGAGACACACACCGAGATTTTCCGCCCGTACAACCGGCGTATCGTCTCTGCCGGTCCCCATACGTATAAACGCGATTTTTGCGCGCGGAAATAGGGTCTTCACCTCCTTTTCCGTAGAACCGAACTTTCGTGAGGTATGCATATCTCCCAAAAGTATCTGGAGTTCAAGCCGCGAATCGTCTTCTATAAGCCGCATCATCGGCACAAAAGCGCCGAAGCCGCCTCTTTTTCCGGAGAATACACAGATTTTTCTTTTGCGAGCGGCGGGCATATACGTTACCTCTTCGTGAGTTCTCTATAAAACCCGTCTGCTATACTTTTTGTGTTTTCTTTGTCGCTTTTCACAAAAGTTATATTTGCGTCGTCTTTGTCGCGGAATCTGACATCCAAGTATCCCAACACTGTTGACTCTTCAAACGCCTTTAAAAAGTTGATGACTTTTTGCTGGTCCGGGACATATCCTGTCTGTATTTTCTCCATCGCGCTTCTAGCAGATTTTACATCATCCACGCGGAAAACTCCGTCACAGTACATAAAGCACATATACCCGAAGACGAGTGCGGGCTTTCCGCGCACAACCGCTTCCCACGCAGCCGTGCCCGTTACCGTGGCAACCGCCTGCGCATTTTCTATTAGTTGGAATGTTGAAGTTTCCGCAGGGATTACGCGGACATTTTTTCTCTGCACGATTCCTTCCGTGTAGCCGCGAAACCTCCCCACGTGCGTCCGGGGCAGTATCCA
>CAYORD010000044.1:4305-5579 GCA_964406265.1 uncultured Candidatus Saccharibacteria bacterium
GGTATAGTTCTCTTTGACATAGATTATCCAATCGTCGGGGACCGCGTGGGACAAAATATCAATCATGAGAATTTGGTCAATGAAGTCGCCGCCCTCGGATAAGGTTGACCGTTCCGGTTGCCTCTGAAGCGGGACATAAATGTATTTCTTTGAGTAGTCTGGCTTTGTGCGATGCCGAAGATATTCTCTTTTAAACTCTTCCTTGATTGTGCGCCATCCTCTTTCCTGAAGCTTCATCCTCCACACCGGCACACGGAACGGTTCAAGACTCGGCAAGTTGTTTTTCAAAAAAAGCATTCGGAGATATAGGCTTGAGGTTTTTAAAAAAGTCCCGTTTTTGATATTTTTTTTAACCGCTTCAAGGCGCGGCAAAAAGTGGGATAACCCGTGCGCCTTTTTGTCTGTGTATTCTTTCCGGAAGAAAAAAGGCGACTTCTTCACATTCTTTTTCTTCTCGTAATGGTCCCTGACATCAGGGCTCAAGTCATCAAGCGTAAAACGCCGGTCCACGTAGGCGTCAAGTTTCGCCTTAAGACTTTTGTAATCGGCGAAATCGTCCGTGATGAATACCCTTCCCGAAATCCGGGCGTTCCGAAGGATTAACTGTTTGACTCCCAGATATTTTGCAACGCAATACGCGACGTACTTAAAAGACACGTGCGGCACGTCATAGAAGAGAACGACATCCGGTTTGAGCGTTGTGAGAACTCCATACCAATACTTAAGATAGCTATGGTAAAGATGCATCTTCTTCATGAGCGATACCTCGGTGCGGTCGATACTTTCCATCATGACAAGCGAGCGCACCTCGCATTCACGAAGGTCACGTATAAGCGTCTCTCCGATGGGCGCAAATCGTGACGTATCTACTCCTTCTGCAGAGATGCCCAAAATCGCATCATTTGTATTGTGAAAAATCGTCCCTGGGAAGAGATCTTTTCTCCCAAACACGGTATTCATGAAATCGTGTTTCCCCGCTGTCCAATACACCACTTCAATGGAACGCGAGCGAAGCTCTTGTATGACTTCAATCATCATCTTTGAATGAAACCCGAAAACCATTACCCGTATTGGAGACGAGGCATTCATGTGAGTAGAGACGCTCATGCGCTAGATGAGCTTCTTTTTGAGAAGCATGTCCTTTATTTCTTTTTTTTTTTTTTTTGGTATTTTACCGGAATTGTACTCATCAATTTTGCCCACTTTGTTATTCACCGGAATTTTGATGCCAAACTGTAAAAGCGCAACGTTATGAAGAACAAACATACCTTTCT
>CAYORD010000045.1:0-5533 GCA_964406265.1 uncultured Candidatus Saccharibacteria bacterium
CTCCCGCTTTTTGGAGGACAACGGTATCGCCAACTCGCACATCAAGCCGTTTTATTTCATCTTCGTTGTGTAGTGTTGCGCGCGACACGAGCGAACCCGCGACCTGCACCGGCCGCAAGTGCGCGACGGGGGTGATAACGCCGGTGCGCCCGATTTGAAACGAAACACCTTCCACAACCGTCGTTACTTGCTCTGCTGGAAACTTAAACGCAATGCCCCAGCGCGGCGCCTTGCCGGTATAACCGAGCATGTCTTGAAATCGCCGCTCATTTACCTTTACCACAATGCCATCTGCGGAATATTCTTCCTTCTCCATTTTCCCTTTCCATTTTTTCCAATACGCAATTACTGCATCAATATCTGCACAGTGTTCAAAATATAGATTGACTTTGAACCCGAGTTTTCGTAAATATTCCAATTCTTCATATTGGCTTGCAGGCAACGATTTCTCCGATTGCGACAAATCATACATATAACATTCAAGACGGCGGGACGCGGCAATTTTCGGGTCAAGCTGGCGTATAGAGCCAGCGGCAACATTGCGCGGGTTTGCGAAAGGTTCTTCGCCCTCCTTTTTTCGTTTTTGGTTTAGCGCGCGAAGCGTGCTCTTTTTCATCCACACTTCCCCCTCCACAATAACGGATACCGGCTCATGCAAACGGAGCGGCACCGATTCAATCGTTTTCACATTTTCCGTTACATCCTCGCCGACAATTCCGTCGCCCCGCGTAGCTGCCGTTTTCAAGAGTCCTTTTTTGTACTCAATCACGACTTTGAGTCCGTCAATTTTATGTTCGCAGGTATAAGTGGGAGAAATAGCGCCATCTCCCAGAAATCTCTTTACTCGCACATCAAACTCGCGCATTTCCTCTTCCGAAAATGCGTCATTGAACGACCACTGCATCACCTTATGCTTAACTTTCTTAAACTCAGGCAAGGGCTTTCCGGCGACGCGTTGCGAAGGGGAATCCGGCGTTATGAGTTCCGGATACTTTGTTTCAATCTCAACCAACTCGCGCTTCAGTGAATCAAGCGCTTCCGGAGAAATATCCGATTTGTCCAACACATGGTACTCGTAGCGATATTTCTCAATCGCTTTCTTGAGATGCCACAACCGTTCCCTGACTGATTTTGGAATGGTATTTTTCATATGTTAGTATTTTACCCTTATAGCCCGCTCAACCCGGTTTGGGTTTGGATTTTCTGTGCAATCATTTTTGCCTCGCGATTCAATTACCGTAGTGGAGATTTTATCTTGATTATCATCGGTTTTACTAACGGTCACATCTGCGCATGCGGTTCCATCAAGGGGAATGCGGAAGGTGGATATGGCAGAAAAAGTAGAACGGTCCGGAGAATATACGCTAATAGGTTGATTGTTGCACTGAATGATGGTCGGATTCGGGATAAATGACCCAGGGAGGGATGAATGTGTAGAAGTGGCGAACACAGCCGGATGCTTTCGATCCCAATAAAATGCGCATTCCCACCCTGAATCCGCAACATAAAATGCGAGGTGCGATTCGCGCACTATTGACGAAAGATTTAACTCGCGCAAAACAATATTAAATGTCGCAATACCAATCGCCAAGAGAAGCGACCCAACGAGCGACGCGAACAACAGCGTAAATCCGTTTTTTATTTTATTTTTACCAATCATAAATGTATTCGCGAACCACGATATCGCGCACCGGCAAATTTCCGGTTTGCCAGCGCACGATTGCCCTCACCTCCGCCTCTTTGTCAGAAGTATTATTACCGCGCGGTATGGTTGCAATCGTCACCTCGCGCACAAAGCGCGTATTTTCCCAATCGCTTTCCACCCCCTTCGATTTATACCCATACCAACCTTTTGTTTTATGAAAAGCAAGCAGTTTACATGGACTTTGATATGGGGGAAGCGGTGGATTGCCACATTTTTGCAAAGCTTCATTTTTCTCTTGGGTTGCATCAATCGTACAAATATTTCCGATGCAATCCGACATACCGGCAAGCCAATTTTTGTTCGTATGCTTATTACCGTCTCGAATATTTCTTATATATTCAATCGCTTCCTCAGCAAGAAAGCTTGCAATGACTTGATCCCTGGCATACACCGCGGAACGAATGCTACGCTGGGCAAGCGTCAGCGGCCCTGCGACCGCGCTTACCAAAATGACTACAGCAACGAGCGTTTCTATCAATGAAAACCCTCGCTCCGTTGAAAATTGAAAATTGAAAATTGAAAATTTCATATCAGCTATCCAAAAGCCGTTGCGTAATAAAGGTCTGTATGTCAAAACGTGACTTTAATTTCGGCTTTTCCTGCATAAAACCGCCGACAAGCATTAATGTGTGGGGCTGGATATCATCTCCAGTCTCCGTTCCTTCAATTAAAAAACAAAAACGATCCACAATCACTTCTGGCGCCGTAATGCCGATTGGGTTTTTGCCAGATATAGTCCGCGTGATTTGCGTCCCTTGCAACTTATAGGACAGCGATGTTCCCTCTTGAGAAATAAACGAAATGCCATTCACATAATCGTTCAGACAATTTCCTTGGGAAAAACCAATAGAGGAGTATTCAGATCCGGTACGAAGATTTCGCGTTACGCTTTCCAGCGCAAAATTCATATTATTAACCACCGACTTGAAGGCCTGCGCTTTTCGGTTCGCATCAGCGATCGCGAGCAATGCGCCTGCGGCAATTAACGCCACAATGGTAAAAACTCCCACCGACATAATCATTTCTATTAAAGTAAAACCGTGCCTGGTATTTTTCATATTATTGCTTCCGAATGGAGATCTGCCCCGTTTGAAACACTTCAACCGTGCGCCGCTCGCGCCCTTTCGGCGAAACAATGGTGATGCGGCCGCTTGCATAGCGAGGAGTGCCCGCGTTGTTTAAATCCGTCACAAACACTGCATCCGGTACAGGCCGCTTAAAGGTAATGTCCAGATATGAAATCCCGCCGCCCGAGATGACTTTTCCTTCAACATCAAAACGGCGGAACTCAGGAGCGCCGTCTTCCGGCGCTCCGCACAACGATTCAATCCGGCTCCCGCGCTCAAAACGGTATACCTTGGCGCCAGGCGCGTCGTTTCCTTCATAACGCCTGTTTCCATTTCGGTCGGCAAAAAAGACAAAGGAATCGCCTCCCGAAAAATGCAGTCCGTATGGAAATGAAAAAGTTCCCGCGTCTGATGACGGCTCGCGCACCGCTATGCCGTAACTCTGCGCCTCGCGGAATGAAAGCGCGATATCGTAGGCAAGGTTCGTCGCCAAAATACTCTCGCCGAACCGCGCGTGGTTCATAAGCGCTGCGACCGTGATAATGGTAAAGAGCGCAATAACGACCATTAGTTCCATTAAAGAAAATCCGCGCATAGTTAAAAGAGAAAATACGAAATGTTAAAGTCAGACAACCATACCACAAACGCGCCGAGTGCGAGAAACGGCCCAAAGGGCAACTCGCTTTTCATAGAGAAATTAAAATGGCGCGATAATTTACTCAACACAATCAAGCATACGCCGATAAGCGCGCCGAGCCAAAAAGCAAGCAGCATTCCGGAAAGCCCGAGCGAGAGCCCGAGAAACCAGCCGAGCCCCAACTCAAGCTTCGCATCGCCGAACCCCATCCATTTCCCGCCGGAAAAGAACCAGAATGCCGCGAGGGGTAACGCGAGGAGCGGGCCTGCAACCACATGCGACCACGGAAATACATCTGCCCAACCTCCGTACAAAACAGGCGAGAAAAACCCAAGCATTGCGAGCGCGTATGCCCCCCCGTTTGGAATAATTTTGGTGCGGATATCGTAAACGGAAATAGCGATGAGGATACTCCAGAATAATAAAGTGAATAGAGAAGAAAAATCAAAAATCAAAAATTTATACAAAATCAGAACAAAAACAATGCCAGTGATTAGTTCGACAAGTGGATACTGGAATGAGATGGAACTTTTACAAGCGCGGCACTTGCCGCGCAAGAAAAGAAAACTCAAAACGGGCATCAGTTCAAACCATTGTAACTTTCTATTACACGCAAAGCATGACGACGGACTGACGATAGAGCGACCCGTTCCGTATCGGAACGACCACGCATTAATAAAACTGCCGATAGAAGTCCCTAGAAGGAACGCAATAACAATAATAGCCGAACTCATTCGGCTATTATAGCAAACTATATGAACAGGTTGTTACGGACTGACATCAAAGACGGGATCCGTGCCAGCAAAATCACTTCCGACCGTACCATTCCCTGAGCAACTGCTACCTACAGTTCCCGCACTTGCGTCTTTATCGCTGGTAAGCGCAATGTTGCCGCTATCTTCAAGCGTTACACCGAGGTGATAAGAAATACAACCTGAAAGCGGAACATATTTATATTCGGTATCACCAGCCCCAGAAGGAGGAGTCGGTAGCGAAGGAAGGAAGGTGGCTGCCACCACATCGGACAGTGCTTTGGGGTATTTCCCGTTTCCAGAGGCGGAATCAAAATACAAATCAAGCGCGAGTTGAATTTGCTTCACATCATCCACCCTCCTAGCGTCGCGCGCCTTCTTGCGCGCTCCATTAAGAGAGGCAACCACGACCGACGACAAAATGCCGATAATCGCAATCACGACCAAAAGCTCAATAAGCGTAAAACCGCGTGTAAACTTTCGTCTGTTCATATGCATAAAAAATAAATAATAAAAAAGTAACCGTTTTTTCAACTCCCCACAGTATACCCCCCTCCACAAACCGCGCAAGCGCCGTGTGGATAGCGACTACTTCAACACGCGCCTTTCAATAACAAGCACGCGCCGCGTCAATGCCTCAAACTCTTCATAATCCACTTTGCGCTTCATTCCGTTTTTGATAAGTCCAATGTCCTCTTTCACCGCTTCCAACGCAAGTTCTAGGTGTCCAATTCGTAGTTCTATATGCCCGATTTTTATCGCAATATTCCCCATCATCTCGGTATGCGTCTCAAAAACCCGAGAATGGTCATCCAATTTTTTATTAATACTGGGCAGATATTCTTGTATTGCCTTAAAGCGGTCGGCATTAAATTCCTCCATAGCGCCTAGGTAGCGCTTCATATCATCGCTCGTGTATTCCTTTTCTTTTTTCTCCCGCTTTTTCATACGGGAAGTATAACATACCGAACAATTCACATACAAAACACAAAAGTGGGTGGCCTTATACAAAAACTTGACGAAGTATATGTAGTATGCTACGATCTACATTTGGGAATGAACCGAACCGAACCGAACCTTTGAAAAACAGGTTGGCTTGGAAAGGAAGCCGCGATAAACCAAAACAAAAAATCAAAAAGAAAAAAATGAGAGGAACAATTAAAAACATAAAGAAAAACAACACAGAAATATTGGTTAAACCAGACCACGGCAGCGATACCCCAGTTGAAACTGATGACCTCAACAGTAATTTACTGTTTATGGATTTTGAGGAGGAAGAAGAAGTGGGGTACGAAAAAGAACTCAAAGAGATGCTACACAAAAATCCTCCATGCGGACATGCAGTGTGTTTTGTCGGAGATAGAGTGAGTTA
>CAYORD010000046.1:0-1956 GCA_964406265.1 uncultured Candidatus Saccharibacteria bacterium
GTTGGGTTACGCGGAACACAAACGCGACACCATTGAAAGAGTTTTGGAAGCCAATTAAAAAACATTGTGATGCGCGCGAGATTACATTCTTCTCAACGCCGATGTCCCGAAAAGCGGCGCAGAAATTAAACAAAGTCGGGGTTCCGTTCTGGAAAGTCGGGTCGGGGGATGTTTTTGATTATGTTCTGTTGGACTATCTCGCCAGCACAAAGAAACCCATTATTTATTCAACGGGAATGGTGAGCCTAGAAGAGCTTGATGTCACCGTGGAGTATCTTTCTTCACGCGGAGTTCCACAGGTGATGCTCTATTGCATAAGCAAATACCCCGCGCCGAAAGAATATTTTAATCTCGCAACGGTTGAACACTTGAAAGAGAAATATCCAAAAGCTGTCATCGGTTTTTCCGACCACTCGCTCGGTCACGACGTTGCCCTTGCGGCGGTAAAATTGGGCGCGAAAGTGATTGAAAAACATTTTTCTTTTTCCCGCGACTTGTGGGGCGCCGACCATAAGGTTTCAATGACGCCGGCAGAGATGAAGGAGTTTGTGCGACTTGTACGAACTGGAGCATATAAAAATGTCTCCACACGTATGTACTATGGCACAAAGGGTAAAGAACTTGAGGGCGCAGGCAACCAATTTCGCCCTTATTTCCATAAGTCGCTTATGGCGGGGAAAGATTTACCGAAAGGAGCGGTTATAACGAAGAACGATGTTTTTGCAATGCGGCCGCAGATGCTCGCTGGCGGCATAGCGTCTGATAGGTTTTCAGATGTCGTAGGTCGGAGGGTAAAGAGGGCGCTCAAAAAATATGACCCGATAACTGAAGTGATTCTCGGGTAGTTTTTATGCAGAAAGCAAAGAAAAAACGAAAAATATGTTTCGTTATAACATCGGAAATCCATTATGCCCGCAACAAACTTGTCCTTGAAATGTTACGGGCTAGAAAAGATGTGGAACTTCAGATTGTTGTCGGGGCATCGGCGATTCTCCCCGCATACGGTAATGTTCCGGATCTCTTGGCGCATGACAAATTTTCCTGCTCGGCGAAGATACTAATGACCGTTGAGGGCGGAACACCGTTAGCGATGGCAAAGACGGCAGGACTTGGCGTAAGCGAATTCGCAAGCGTTTTTGATGCGCTTTCGCCGGATGTTGTTATCGTACGCGGCGATCGGTACGAAGTTCTTTCTGCCGCAATCGCGGCGGTTTATCTCAATATTCCGGTTGCGCATATTGAAGGCGGGGATGTAACGGGGACAATTGACGAAAGTGTCCGACACGCAATAACAAAACTTGCGCATATCCATTTTGCGACGAACGAAGCCGCGCATGCGCGACTTTTACGCATGGGTGAAAATCCAAAGTTCATATTTAATGTCGGTTCGCCCGAAATTGAGTTTATCGCACAAAATAAAAATATAATTAAAATAAGCAGTAGAACGGTAAATTATTTTGGTGTTGGCGGTATTGTTGATGTAAAGAAATCGTACATAGTTGTGATGTATCATCCAGTGACGACTGAATACGGTTCAAACAAGGAACACGTGGAGGTGCTTCTTGGGGCAATACAGGATCTTGACGTACCAGCAATTTGGTTTTGGCCGAATGTTGACGCAGGCGCTGACGAGGTTTCAAAAGCGATACGCTCATTCCGTGAAAAAAACAAGTTGGATAAAATTCGTTTCATAAAATACCTTCCCCCGGAAGAATTCCACGGGCTTGTTTTGGCGTCGCGGTGTCTTGTAGGGAACTCATCCGCGGGAATAAAAGAATGCTCCTACTTCGGCGTACCGGTGGTGAACATAGGCACGCGGCAGAATGGGCGCGCTCGCGCGGAAAATGTGCGCGATGTTCCATACGAAAAGAAAGCGATTCTTTCTGCTCTTAAAATACAGATTGCTCACGGGAAATATAAAAAAAACGAGATATATTATAAGAAGAATACAAGCAA
>CAYORD010000046.1:1966-5449 GCA_964406265.1 uncultured Candidatus Saccharibacteria bacterium
CAACCGCTTTGCCCCCGATACAAAAACGTTTTATTGACTAGATGAGAAGTTATGGTAACTACAATGGCTGAAGGGGAAGAGGGTGTCGTTCGGAGACCAAGAGTACTCGTGTCGCACTTTGGTACGCCCATGTTTGTTGACGCGGTCAGAATTTTGCAAGACCGCGGTTTTGACATTGTATATTGGGACAGGCTGAACAACAAATCTATTGGAAAAAAGAACTCCAGGGATGATCTTCTCAAGAAAGAATTTCCGCACACCATCTTTCATATAGGGCTTGATGCCCAGCAGGGAGTTCCGCCCAAGGATATAGACATATCGAAGTTTGAGCCTGCAGACGAAACTCTCCTTAAAAAATTGCATTCGTGCGAATCGCAGGTCTTGACTATGATGAAAATAGAAGATTTGGACAATAAAATCCCCGTTTTCAAAAAGAAACATATTTATTATCAGTATGTGAAATATTGGTACGGGGTTCTCACTTCCCAAAAAATAGACGCTGTTCTTTCCGTTCACATACCGCACCTTTCATTTCGTTTTGTCATCTATCATTTGTGTAAAATTCTTGGCGTCAAATTTCTCATGCTGGTGCCGACGGTAGGCGCGCGATATCTCATTTCAGAAGACATAGAGGATTATAAAAAGGTGCGTGATGAATACCAAAAAACCATATCGGGGACATTTAGCTCCGGCGATCTCTCTTCAGACTTGCGCGAGTACTATAAAAGCCAGACGAATCTGCGTGCCGACGCCACTCCTTTTTACATAAAAAAAGGGGTGGCGCGCCACGGCGATTATGTATGGAATAGACCACGGTTAGGTTCTCTTTTAAAGAATGCTAAATCTTTCACTTTGCTGTGGGCCATGTATAAGTGCATTTCTCTATACGCAAAATTCCTTTTCACAAAACACCAAATGGGAGAGCTGGAACCGTTTTGGTATCGCGGGTATGCGCTCAAGGCACGGACTATGCGTTGGAAAATGTACAAAGAGCGAATAAAGAAAAGGTATCAAGAGCTACAAAAAGATGCCGACTTTTCAAAAAGGTTTGTTTATGTGCCGCTCCATATCCAGCCGGAGTGTACGACAAGCGCCATGGGGGGCGTATTCGTTGACCAAATTCTCATGATAGATATACTTTCTTCAGCATTGCCGGAAGGGTGGTTCCTTTACGTAAAAGAAAATCCGGGGCAATGGAGTGGGCCGAAAATGCATGTGGGCAGGTTTCATGATTATTATGATGACATTCTTAAAAGAAAAAATGTGCGGCTCATTCCGATAGAAACCTCAACATATGCGCTTATAGAAAATGCGGAAGCGGTCGCGACGGTTACCGGAACCGTGGCGCGGGAAGCGGTATTTCGGGGAAAGCCGGCGCTCGTATTTGGCTATGTGTGGTTTATGTACTGTGAAGGGATATTTCGCGTGGAGAGCGTTCCCTCTGCGAGAGACGCATTCCAGAAGATTCAGGAAGGATACAAGCCGGATAGGCAAAAAGTTCTAAATTTTTTAGTCGCGTTTGACAGAGTTTCTTTCCGCGGTTTTCACAGTAGGCGATGGAAAGTCGGACAGAATCTCGCCATGTCCGAATCGGAAAATGCGAGAAATATCGCTCGGGCATTTTATGAAGAATTTACAGGGAAAAAATACAAAGAATAGCATCAGGGATGTGCTCATAGGCCTCGCTCTTTCTACGCCGGGCTCTATCAAAAAATTTCATCCGTGTGTGCGGGACAGGAGAGACGTGTCCGTGCTTCGGTGCGAAAAATCAGGCGTCATACTTCTCTCGCGCACCGACCATATGGACATGTCTCATTACACCGCGAAAGAAAAATTTGAATATGTGCCGAAAAGTTTTGTCAAAGGACGCGGAAAGATAAAAAAAATCTCTTACCGCGACGACATAAGGAGGACGGAACAATTCCGCGGTGTCATCGCGGGGAAGCGATGGCTTGATGTCGGCACCGGCGCGGGAGGCATCCTTGACCTTTTAAGTCCGTATGCCGCCGCGACTTTTGCCGTTGAACCGCAGGATACTCTGCGAAGAGAACTACAAAGTGATGGCTACGCTGTTTTTCCGAGGATAGAAGAAGTCGGAGAAAAAATAGAAGTTGTGACGCTTTTTCACGTATTTGAACATTTGCTTGACCCGCTGGGTACGCTTGTTAAAATAAAAAAGATTTTAACGGATGGAGGGAAGATACTACTTGAGGTGCCGCACGCGAACGATTTTCTCATCTCGCATCTTGACCTAAAGGCATTTAAGGACTTTACTTTTTGGAGCGAACATTTGATTCTACACACGAGAGAAAGCTTGCGCGTCTTCTTGCGCCACGCGGGGTTTAAAAATATTTGTATTTCTGGGTATCAACGTTTTCCGCTTGCTAATCATTTGTATTGGATTAAAGAGGAGAAGCCGGGTGGGCATGTTAGGTGGAATTTTCTCTCAAATAAAGAGGTGGATAGTGCGTACGCGAACCTTCTTGGCAAGATAGACGCTACCGATACGTTAATCGCGATTGCCGAAAAATAGACAGCCAAGCAAAAAATTATGAATGAGCAGGAATACATAACAAAAACGGGGGCGATATACGGAAATTTGTTTAGGGGTTATGACGACGCTCTTTTTGAGAAATCGGTTGGCTTATTCACTGAACGTCATAAGCGGTGGGGCATTGACCTTTCGTGGTTTGCGGGTAAAACATGCCTTGACGCGGGGTGCGGGGGCGGACGGTTCATGGTTTTCCTTGCGCGGCTCGGCGCTCGCGAAGTAAAAGGGATAGACATTAGCGTCACGGCGGTTTCCCTCGCGAATGAACGCCTAAAGAAGCGGGGTCTCTCGCACGCGGAAGCGCAAACGGCATCCGTGCTTGTCGTACCGTTTCCCGACCGCTCTTTTGATTACGTTATTTCAAGCGGCGTCATCCACCACACGCCAGACCCAAAAACCGCTTTCAAAGAGCTGGTGCGCGTCCTAAAGCCGGAAGGGAAACTTTTTCTTTCAGTGTATGGAAAAGGTGGTCTTAAATGGCTCGCGAACGATATTTTCCGTTACAGTGTCTGCAAGGTGATGCCGTTTAAGGCAATGGAGACGCTTTTTAGGGCAGTTGGTGTTCCACCGAACAAGCGGTACGTTATTTTGGATAATTTGTACGTGCCGTATTGCTTTCGTTTTACGGAAGCGGAAATTCGCGGGTGGCTTCGCGATGCGGGCTTTGGAAATGTTCGCAGAGTAAAATTTGAGCGCTATGATTATGAAAAACCGCTTTCCCGAATCATCAACGGAGAAGGATGGCTTCAGTTCTACGCCGACAAGAAGTAAACGCGTAGATACATGTGATATTTGAATTTTTGTTAATGGTCAATTGTTTCTTAATTATGTACAAGAATAAAAAAATTCTAGCGGTCATCACCGCGCGCGGGGGGTCAAAAAGCATTCCGAAAAAGAATATAAAGAAACTTGCGGGGAAGCCCTTGATTGCC
>CAYORD010000047.1:0-5409 GCA_964406265.1 uncultured Candidatus Saccharibacteria bacterium
GTCTTTTCATCTTGGTCACCGCATTACAGAAACCGCGGATTGGGCTTTACTAAAAAAACAGTATGGTTTTCGATGTGCAACCTGCGGTTCAGAAGAAGGTGAGCCACATCTACATTGGCCAGCAACAAAAACAAAAATACAAATAGCCCACAAAGACCCTAATAAACCATTAGTTGCTGGTAATATCATTCCACAATGCCAAAAATGCAACAGAGCAGATAGAAATAGGTGGGTGTATGACGACAAAGGAAGAGTTATTAAATTAGCAGATGCCAATTTTGTGAGAAACTTTGATACAATAGTAAGGTGGAAAATATATAGAATACTCTGGAGAGAATTTCAGGGTAAAAATCCAAACAAAAATGAATGAGAAATTTTTGAATAAAATCGTAACAGGAGACGCTTTGAGACTTCTTAACGACTTGGAGGATAGCTCAGTTGACTTGATCTTGACCGACCCACCTTATTTTTTAGATAAACTAGATAATGAATGGAATCAACAAAAGGTTTCGCTTCGTCTCAAAAGTCAGTTAGTAGTGAAATCGCTTCCAGCAGGGATGAAGTTTGACCGAGAACAAGGAAAACGGTTTTACGAGTGGTATAGCTTGATATCTAGCCAGTTATTTCGTGTGTTAAAACCTGGAGGTTTTTTCTTTTCCTTTTCAAGTCCGCGTTTATATCACCGTATGGCTTCCGCGGTTGACGATGCCGGTTTTGAAGTTCGTGATATGTTTCTTTGGCTCTATACACAAAATCAAATGAAAGCGATGGGACTAGAGCATTTCATTGATAAATTAAAGGTATCGTCCATTGAAAAATGCACGCTTAAAGAAAAATTACGCGGTTGGAAAACACCACAGGTAAAATCGTGTTTTGAGCCGATTGTTATGGCACAAAAACCAACAGACGGAACATATCTCTCAAATATGCAAAAACACAGAGTGGGATTAATTAATACGAATGTACGGATTGGAGACGGAATGTTTCCGTCAAATGTCAATATAACTGAGCGAATTCATGAGATACTTGACCGTGCGTTTCTCTTACCAAAACCTTCTCAAGAAGAGCGTGGTGCAGAAAATATCCACGAAACCGTCAAACCACTTGCTTTATGTCAATACTTAATTGCACTTACTGCTTTTGAGGAAGATGCGGTTGTACTTGACCCTTTTGTGGGGAGTGGAACTACTGCGGTTGCGGCAGAACGACTTGGTAAGCGATTTATAGGACTTGATATAAATAAATCGTATGTTGAGATTGCACGGCGTCGTTTGAAGAGAAACGAAATGGCGTTATCTCTTGGTGCCTTTATTCCTGTTGAGCGACAATCACGATTGCTGGTTTAATTTATGTTTTAGATTATGGTTTTTATATGAGTAAAATCTCTAACTTACTGCTACGAATAGCGCTTGCGTTCGCATTTTTATACCCCACTTATGGATTTTGGAAAAATCCAGACGATTGGGTTGGTTATATTCCAACATTTATAAAAACGCTCGGGGTGCCGGAAGGAATTCTTATACTCTTGCTGACGATATTTCACATAATCATCGCTCTGTGGATTCTCTCCGGCTGGCGTATTTTTGTTCCGTCTATTGTCGCAACAATTTTTCTGTTTTCCGTCGTCTATTTCAATTGGAATCAGATTGATATCCTATTCCGAGATATCTCGCTCGCGCTCGCGGCACTCGCGCTCGCATTGCAGTCGCGGCGCGCCTAAACCCCTGCAAAACTGGTAATCAAAAACAGCGCGCCGATGCCGATAACCGTGCTGATGGTCGTCCAGCGCATAGGGTGCGCGTGATGGCTCTCCGGCAACAAGTCGCTCGCGCCGATATACAAAAATGAACCGGCGAAAAGCGCGAGGATTGTTCCAAGTTGTTCTTCGCTGACTGAGAAAAAATATGCGACACTGATTCCCAAGACCGGCGCGAGCGCGTCTACCAAAAGCCACTGGAATGCGCGCGCGCGTTCCCCAGCATTTTTCAGAATCATACTCACGGTATTGATGCCGTCGGAAAAATTGTGCGCCAATACCGCAATCGCAACCACAAACCCGATTGCGGGCGACACCTTGAACGCAAGCCCGACCGCAAGCCCGTCAATAAAGCTGTGCGCAGACAAACTACCCGCGCCGAACGCGCCGCGGCTGCTTGCCTTGTCGGCAGACAGGCGGCAATGCGCGGCGCGCGCGTCTTCGTCTGTATGCTCATGCCCGCCGTGCCCGTGCAAGAAAAATAATCTATCCAATAAAAGATAAAGCGTGAATCCAAGCGCGACAATTAAAAACACAAACGACGGCTCGGTTCCCTCGCCCGCAAGTTCAATCGCCTCGGGTAATAAATCAAAAAACGCGACGCCGAGCACCGCTCCCGCGCTGAAGCCCAGTATCAAATGCAGGCGGTCTTTGAGCCGAAGTGCAAACAGCCCGCCGAGCATCGTTGCCAAAAAAGCCGCAATCGCGATGAGAATTAACCAAATCATGATTTTAGCACATTTTTATAAAAAAAGTAGCTGATACTCATTCTTCTTTATTTCACCCGCTCCACGATTCTCGTAAACGCATCCGGATGCTCATTCGCCAATTCGGAAAGCATTTTGCGGTTGAGAATGATATTTTTCTTTTTCAGTGCGCCGATAAACTTGCTGTAAGTCGTGCCCTCTGTGCGAAGCGCCGCGTTCAAGCGGATGTTCCATAGCGTGCGGAAGTCGTTCTTTTTGTCGCGACGGTGCGCGAAGGAATATTTGCCGGCGTGCACATACGCCTCCCACGCCGCGCGTTCTTTTTTTGAACGGTCGTGCCGGTAGCCCTTGGTCTTACCCAAAAGCTTTTTGCGGAACTTCAGCGCATTGGTTGCTTTTTTTACTCTAGACATGTTTTTGTTATAGCTGCACAGAAACTCTTTTTTAAAATCGATCCCCCCATTTCATCGGAATGAAATGGCCACGCCCCCACCCCGATTTTAAAAAAGAGTTTCTGTTTCGCTTGTTATAAATATCTCGAAATGGTTTTTTTCTTAAAGAGGGTCTGAACCGAGCGCCATTTGCGGAACTGGCTTCTGCCCGATTCCTTTGCATTAAAATGGTCCTGCCCCTTCGCGCGCGACATCTGCTTGCCGCGTTTGGTGATGCGTATTCGGTCTGTAAATGTCTTGTTCATTGTTTTTCTATAATAATCGTCAAGCCCTTGGGGCCGCGGCGGACGGGGTCGGCAATTTTGTACGCGGTCGAAACGATTTTAAGCATCCGATCCAGCCGCTCGCGCAAAAACTTTTCGTCAAGAAACTTCGCCCTGCCCGACAGAAACAGCTCAATTTTGACGCGATGATTTTCCGCAAGCCACTCACCTGCTTTCTTCGCCTTGAGCGCAAGGTCGTGTTCGCCTGTGCCGATTTTCACCTGCACGCTTTTGACCTCGCTTGCATGGCTTCTGGCGCGCGCGCCTTTCTGCTTTTTGCTCTCCTCGTACTGGTACTTCCCGTAATCCATCACCTTCGCTACCGGAGGCGCTGCCTCGGGCGAAATCTCAATCAAGTCGCTCCCGAACTCTTCGGCTTTTTTGAGCGCCGCGGAAAGCGGCATCACGCCAAAGTTCTCACCCGCAGGCCCAATGACCCGCAGTTCCGCGGCGCGTATCTGATGATTTATTCTTGCTCGTAGGGTGCTCACAAATTCCTCAAAAATTACGGTGAGAGTATCGTAACACAATCATAAAAATACCGCAATATTACACCCACCGTATCGGCTCTTTGCCGTGCTTTTTGAGGTAGTTGTTTGTCTGGCTGAAATGTTTGCAACCGAAAAAGCCGCTGTGTGCGGAAAAGGGCGACGGGTGCGCGGCTTCCAGCACGAGGTGTTTCTCGAAGTCAATCAACTCGTTCTTTTTCTTGGCGTAGTTGCCCCACAAGAGAAATATGAGGTGTTCTTTTTCGTCGGAAAGCTTTTTTATAACGGCATCCGTGAATGCCTCCCACCCCTTTCCTTGGTGAGACCCAGCCGCGTGTGCGCGTACCGTTAGCGTCGCATTCAGCAAAAGCACGCCTTGCCGCGCCCAGTGTTCCAAATTGCCGTGTGTGGAAACTGTTCCGCCCACATCATTCACAATTTCTTTGTAGATATTCGCAAGCGATGGCGGCACTGTTGCGTGTTCCGGCACCGAAAAGCAGAGCCCGTGCGCTTGCCCGTCGCCGTGGTATGGGTCTTGCCCCAGTAAGACGACTTTCGTTGCGTCAAACGGGCACAGCTCAAATGCGCGGAAAATGAACTGCGGCGGCGGAAAGACTTTTGCAGAAAGATATTCCCCACGCACAAATCCCGCAAGTTCTTTGAAGTACGGTTTTTCAAATTCCTCGACGAGCGCCTCTTTCCATGATGGCTCTATTTTTATATCCATTTCACCATGCTATCACGGCTCAAGATACACTCGGTAGTTTATAGATACGATCGTAGTTATATGCTACTTTTGCCGCAATGCGGTTTGCAAGCGCTCCAGCGCAACTACAAACGCCGCGCGGCGCAGGTCGGTTTTTAGCGCGCGCGAGCGCGCGAAGATGATGCGGGCCTCGCGCGCCAGCAGAGCCCGCAATTTCTGAAATACTTGCTTTTCCGTCCAATGTTCTTTTTTGAGATTCTGCTTCCACTCAAAATACGAAACAACCACGCCGCCTGCGTTTGCGAGAATATCCGGCACCACAGGAATCTTGCGGCGCAATAAAATATCATCTGCTTCCGGTGTTGTCGGGCCGTTTGCAAGTTCCAGAATCATTTTTGCCTTCACCGCGCGCGCATTCTTTTTGGTAATTTGGTTTTCAAGCGCCGCGGGAATAAGTACGGCAACAGGAAGCAAGAGAAGTTTATCGTTTGAAATAGCGCGTGCATTGGGAAAACCATGCAGTGTTCCGCATCTTTTCTTGTATTCTAAAACGGCAGAAACCGAAACCCCGTGCTCGTTGTATATTCCGGTCTTTGAATCAGAGAGCGCGACTACTTTGTACCCATTTTCTTCAAACACGCGCGCAGCATGCGCGCCGACATTGCCGATGCCTTGCACCGCAACGGTTGCTCCTTTTGAAATACAAAGCGATGCGCGAAGCGTATCAAAAACGAAAAACCCGCCGACCCCCGTTGCCGCATTTCTCCCTTCCGAGCCGCCGTATGATAGTGGCTTCCCTGTAAAACTCGCACGCGTTTTGTCTCCAGTTATTTTTTGATATTCGTCCGCCATCAACTGCATAATTTCCGGTGTCGTGCCTACATCCGGCGCGGGAATGTCCGCGCAGGGGCCGACAAGCGGCGTGAGCGCGCGCACAAACGCGCGCGCGAGACGCTCCAATTCCTCTTTGGAAAGCGTCTTCGGGTCAACGGTAACGCCTCCCTTCCCGCCGCCAAACGGAATCCCCGCGACAGCGG
>CAYORD010000048.1:0-3145 GCA_964406265.1 uncultured Candidatus Saccharibacteria bacterium
ATCGCTTATCTACTCTATGAACGGCATCCAATAATGCCGAGCCGTACCGCGTCATCCAAGTCGCCACACAAACACTCTTAAACATATTTGTGCCACGATCAAACAGAGTAATTTTGCTATCGGTTTTCTCGGCTCTCCTTTGATTCAAGGATTCAATAATCAAGTCGATAAGTTCTTCAATTGAGATGGTCTCAAACCACCACTTTGAGAACTCGTTATCGGACAGAACTGACCATTTTTCTGAGTACAGATTCAATGATTTTGTAGTGTATATCTCACCATTGTTAAACTCAGAAAGGAGTCGTATGTGAGTACTTTTTCCAACTCCGTCTTTTCCGTTAATAGACACAATCACAGAGTCCTCCTTTCAAGTTTTTGTTTGATAATTTCAGGTAAGATTTTCTTACTAGAAAAATCTTGCAGTGGATGCCATTCAAGTGTATAGCTGCCTTTATAACCGGAACCCTTTTTAAATTCCGGACCTTTCCCTGTTCCAACAGCACCACCTGTTATTGTGCAGAAGTAGAATAGTTCTTCCTCGTCTTCTTTTATTACTCTCTCAAAAAGATCACCAACCTCAACATCAACTCCAAGCTCCTCTTTACATTCCCTTTTAAGGGTCAGTGTGTTGTTGTTACCGTCCTCTTTCTCCATTCCACCACCAGGGAAGACCCAATACTCTTCACCTTCCTTAATTCTATGAACAAGGAGTACCAAACCGTTGTCTATTATGACTGCTCGAACTCGTCTTTTCATTATTGTTCCTTTTGTTGCCACGAATTGTTAAATTACATATCTAATATAATTATACACACGCTACCAATTTTGTCAATTTAATGTCTTAAATAATTCTACTTACACTCCAACTGATAGTTGAACAAGAGTTTGCCGAGAAGATTTTGGAGTGAGAGCGGATTGCCGGTAACAGTGTAACTTTTGTTTGTCGCGTTTCCAGTTATGTCGCTTGCGACCCAACTGCACGATGAGGGAGCGCCGCCTACTGTCCAACGCAATTTTGATGTTTGCGCGTAATCAATAATGCAATAATTTTTGTCATAAATACCACCCGCTTTTTCGCATTCAAGTTGGACTGTGATTGGCGCAACCACGGAAAAAGAAAATGGGGATGTGAGGCAGTTGTTAGGAGATACACAAAGAAGATTATTAAACATATTTTGACTTTGTTATGTAATAGAAGGAAGCTCTACGAAAAATGTCGCGCCCTTGCCCGCGCCGTGGGACTCCGCCCATATTTTACCACCGTGTTTTTCAACAACAGTCTTTGCTAGATATAATCCGTTGCCGGTTGAATGTACATTTACTTTGATGGATTCCTGGCCGTGCCCGCCCCTTGTAAAGAGTACACGCATATCTTCCGGTGCTATGCCTATTCCGGTATCCGTTACTGATAAAAGAATCTTGCCGTCTTTTTTGCTCAAGCTCGCGGTTATGCGCCCCGTTGGCGTGTACAGAATTGCGTTTTCAATAAGATTGTGCAAAACGCGACTGACAATTTTCGCGCGGTCGCCCGTGATTATGTAACTTTCTTTTTCATCTGCGCGTGTCTCAAGCGCGAGATTTTTCGCTTCAGCTCCCGTCTTGAGATTTTTCAGGGTTTCCATAAGCGCAGCGCGGAAATCAAAAATCTCGATATTGTACGCTTCAGTGCCGAGCCTTGGATTGAACGCAAGAAGTGTTTGCTCTAAGTCGGCGACATCTCGTCGGTTGAGCCGGAGAGCCTCGGCAAGTTCCTCTTTCATTCCTCGCGCGTCAGAATCGTAGTCGCCCTCTATAATAGATGCGAACACTCCACCAGCGCGCGCAAGTCCGCCTTTCACCTCGTGGCTTATGGTGTGAATCAAGCCCTCTTGCCCCTTGTTTGCGGTTTCCAGATCTTCCGCAAGTTTTTCAACCTCTTTTCTGTGTTGTATTTCTTTTTCTTTCTCGGATATTTCGCGCTCAATATCTTTTTGTATGCTTCGTATCAAGAAAATACCAACGATAATCGTTAATGCAAGAAGTCCTGTATTGGTGATTTTTTCTTGCGGATCATCCGATAAAAATGTACGGATGAAAATAAATACCCAAAGTGCAGCGACAGAAATCTCGGTCGCAATCACACGCACATTAAACAAATGATGTTTTAGAATCGCGTAAGAAATTGCGGCAATCATTACTACAACGCCGACTTGACCGAACCAATTGAGCGCGAAAACGCCCAAAAGAGGTAGAATAAGGTTTGTTGTTATTCCGATAAGTGTTGCAACAAGCGTACCGCTAATAATATAGAGCAGTTGCAGACGGTAAACACCCGTCGCTCCTACAAGCCGCTTCAAGATAATAAAATATCCCGCGCCGAAATATCCGACAATATAAAGTCCGTACCATAAATGAAGTTGCTGGTTGAAGATGATAATGCGTTCACCCAACGGAACAATATCAACAGATTGAATAAGCCAATCGGGAACGAGCGATGAAACAGCAACAAGCGCAAATGGGATCGGCAATAAATATTTCTGCCACTCAGTAAATATTCCATTCTCGCGTGGAAAGATGAAAACAAAGTACAAAAACGCAGTCGGTATAGCGGCGGCAGAGACATAAAGTATTCTAGAAAAAAGAATAACGGTGTCTAGGTTGTTAAAACCGCGATACGCAAACATACTAAACCCCCACGCACTCACCGCAAGTGTTAGTAGAAAAAAAGAAAGATTTGTGTGGTTTTTCCGATTACGCGAATACACTATAAGCCCATAGACAGTGTTTATGAGAGCGACCAACACAACCAATATGTTAATAACATCAAGATTAAAACTCATTTTGCTTTTTTATTACATTTTTTATTTCCTCTAATTTTCCGCGCGTGATTGACTCATTGAAATTTTGGAACTCCGCAACCCGAAACCCCAATACATTGCCCCATCCGGCTATTTTATCAACTAATTCTAATGTTGTGCGGTCAATGACATAATGCGCGTTCCATTCATATCCGGCGAGAATCAGGACTTCCGCCAGACAACAAAAATTATCAAACCCATCTTTCAGATTAAAATCAAAATGACTTTTAATGTGTGGTGTGTGCACGACACCCGCCTCTACCACTAATACATCGGGACGAGTTAGCACTTCCGGTGATATATCGGAT
>CAYORD010000048.1:3155-5381 GCA_964406265.1 uncultured Candidatus Saccharibacteria bacterium
GGGCATCATCAACAACTACCGCGCCTCGTTTAATGTCCTTTGATTTTATCACAGCTTCCGGCGCATTCGTAGTCGTTACAACAAAGTCAGCGTCGCGGATATCTGTAATTTGATGCGAGGTAACTATTTTCACAACAGGATTCAATTTCTGTATTTCTGCTATAAGATTTGCAAAAAAATGCTTTTTTCTTTCTACATCAACAAGAATGAAATTGGAAAATCCAGCGCGCGCAAGTAGTCTTGCTGAAGTTGAACCGATAGAACCCGCCGCGCCGACAATCGCGATAGTCGCTGTACTTTTGTTTGTTTCAAAAAACTCCGCAAGTTTGAGAAGCGTTTGTGTTACATTGTACGCAGTATAGGCGTGCCCTGTTGTTATGTTTATATCTATTTTTCCGAGCAGATCCAACCCACCCTTACTGAGCGAAGAGGTGAGTCCGCCAAGCCCGATAAGTTTCGCGCCGGATTTTTTCGCCAGTTTTACCGCTTGTATGATTTTCTTAAGCGCAAGCGCGCGATTTTCCATCATCTGTCGCGCGGTCAATGGAATGGTAACGATAAATCCGTTAATCGCTAACCCCGTCTTTTGAGAAATAAGACCCGTAATGCGGGACAGAATCACTGGCCAGTAGAAACGGAGTAGAAAAGAAAGAAAAAAATCGGGAAGTAATCTCAAGAAAGAGTACTTGCGATATACATCGCGTATATCGCGCGGATGCACCAAAAACGCAAACTTATATTCTTTTTTATCGCTGAAATCAGGTAGAATCCGTATCAACAAATCCCGCATACTGTGGAGTGTCAACTGGAATGTTTTTAACATATCGATTGTACCGCGTCTTGGTTGAGCATGTAGATATAACATCAAGACTGTGCCATATTTTTGTGGCGTTGCAGACCCAGAACACTTAAATAAATTGCATGTCCTTAAAGAGCGTTGACTTTTCTTGCCGGATTTTTTCACCGATTTCTAGGAATTTTTTCATATAGTCGGTGCCTTTTAAGCTTTCTGGTAAATCAATCGTCTCTATATTTCCTTCAAATCTCATACTACCCATTCTCTTGCCGATTGTGTTTATAAGCGCGGCTTCGTTGTCGTTTATAAATTCCGCCAAGGACATATACTTTAGCTTTGTAAGCGCTAAACCAAAACCAGAGAGTGTTTTCCACCGTGAGCCTATGTAATACTTGATTGCTTCTTTTATTTTTTCCTTTGGGTACGGCAAAGATGATACTGGGTAAGACAGCCAATCATGTTCAATGGCGTTCTTAAGAAATTTCATACTCTCTTCCGCGATTTTCATTAAGTCCTCTTTTTGTTCCATAGTTTTGAGTTTTTTGTTTTTAAGTTTTCTGTATATATACTATACACCAGAAACCAATGCGAAGTTAAAGAAGCAACGGTGGATTTTTGAGAGTAAAAAAGTATAATAAATATAATATGATTTCTACAAAAGAACAATACAAAGAGGCGCTCAATACCATAGTCGTTGAAATGAAAAAAATAGTCGCGCTGATAAGGTTTGGAGGCAAAGATGTGAAAGCGCGGATATTGTTTAATAAAGAGTTATACGATAAGTATAATTTACTACTGCATGAAGCAAATTCTCCTTTTGCTCCAATTTTTTCTCTCTATGTCGCATTAGACGAATATCTTAATTCAGAAGGCGCTCGCACACTTGGTGCCGCGAGCAAAGAGCACATACTCGGTTGGTATTCTAGTTTGGAGGAGGACATACAGAAAGTTAGCGCGAACATTGAAGCGTTAAAAGATTAAGAACAAAAAAAACCGCTGCGATATTGTTAGACATCGAAGCGGCGGGGGGATTTTTCCCTCTTATTGCTTGTTGTACGAACGGTCGCCCGACTTTTCGCCACCGCCGTACTCTTTGTACTCTCCAGACGAACGATCGAGATCGTACGATTCATGAACATGTTCACCGCCGCCAGTGAATGTGTATTTGTCTCCCTGTACATGATTCCCATGCTCTTTCACTGACTCTCTGACTCGTTCACCGCTGTCCGACGGTCCATCGTATCCGAATAGAGAACTCCAAAAACCCATAACCAAACCTTTCTGCAACTGAATTATTGTCTTTTGGAGAACTACCCAGCAATCGCTGGAAACTCCACCATTACTCTATACCCGCCCCGTGTTTTGTCAAACAAAAGAAAACACTCAAACAGAACCTGTCTGTTTGAGTGTTGTGGCCGCTATTGCGGCGA
>CAYORD010000049.1:0-5335 GCA_964406265.1 uncultured Candidatus Saccharibacteria bacterium
CCCCGCTTTTCCATTACTGACTTAAAAAACACGCGCGCATCTTAAGAAAAAATGGAAAAGGAAAGCGGGGCGAGGGAGGCCGCCGAGTCATCGAGGCGGGTACGCCGGAGCGAAGCGGAGGCGTAGCGGCGAGTCGGCGAGCCGCAGTGGTCGTCATTCTTCGGCTAGGTTTCGTTTGAAAAAGGTTCTAACTTGGTCGTATAATGTAGTTTTAAGTTTTTACTCGCTCTCTTTCTCACCCTCTTGCGGCACGGGGTTGTGATGGGTGCTGTCGATGCACTCACAAGGAGTGAGCGGTTCGCCTTCTTTTTTACAATCTTCTGCCTGACACACGCCGGGGCTGCTGGATTCGCCTGCGCACCCGCCCGTACAAATGTAATGTTGCATAGGGATAGAATAGCATACGCGAGAAAAAACTTATGCACAGCTAGGCCGTGCAAAAACGGATAGGAGTAGGATATAATTTCTCATTATGAATCATGTTAATCCCAACAAAGCGGGGATGGCGCTCGGGGCGTTTGCGGGTCTTGCGCACCTCCTCTGGTCCCTGTTGGTTGCGGCGGGGTTGGCTCAACCGCTCTTGGATTGGATTTTGAGAATCCATATGATTGAGTCAATATCGTCGGTAAAAGAGTTCTCGCTCGGCACTGCCGTTACGCTCGTTGTTGTTACGACGATCGTCGGCTATGTCTTCGGCTGGGTTCTCGGCAACCTCTGGAACTGGGCGCACCGCAACTAGTTATTTCTTTTTGGCGCGGCGGTCGGCGGCGGATTTGAGAAACGCGGTGAAGAGCGGGTGCGGGGCGAGCGGACGCGATTGGAACTCGGGGTGGAATTGCGTGCCGAGAAAAAACGGGTGCACCTTTCGTGGCAGTTCCGCGATTTCCATAAGCACGCCACTGGGCGAAGTGGCTGAGAATATCATACCTGCCTTTTCCAGATGCCCGATATATTCCGGATTCACTTCATAACGGTGGCGGTGCCGTTCTGAGATGATTTCTTTTCCATACGCCTTGCGCGCAATCGTCCCTTCTTTAACACGCGCCTCGTATGCGCCGAGCCGCATCGTCGCGCCGTATTTCCCTTCCTCCAATAGTTTCTTCTGTTCCGTCATAATGTCTATCACTTTGTGCGGAGCGTCTTTACTTATTTCCGTCGTATTCGCGCCTGCGAGCCCCGCAACATTGCGTGCATATTCCACGACCGCGAGCTGCATACCGTAGCAAAGCCCGAAGTACGGAATTTTGTTCTCGCGCGCAAATTGAATTGCTTGTATTTTCCCCGGAGTTCCCGTCTCGCCGAATCCGCCCGGCACGATAATGCCGTCATAGTGTTTGAGCGACGCGAGATCGTTTCTTTCTTTTTTACCCGATCCGTCTTCGGATGTAGGGTCGTAATCCTTCGCATTAAGCCACGAGAGTACCGCTTTCCTTCCTACTTTTGCCGCCGCGTGCTTTACGGCTTCAATGACGGAAAGATACGCATCGGAGAGCACGAAGTCGCCCGTATCAAAATACTTTCCGATAACCGCGATAGACAACTCTTCTTTTGCGCCATTCGCGCGCGATACAAACTGCTTCCAGCGCGAAAACCCATCGCGCTTTACGCGACTTTTCAGATTAAGCGCGGAAAGAATGAGCGCGGTAATATTGTCTTTCTCAAAATTGAGCGGCACATCATAGATACTTTCAATGTCGGGCGCCGAGATAACCCGTTCTGCGTCAGTATTGCACCAAATTGCCAGTTTTTCTTTCCGTTTTTCATCAAGCGGTACGGGACCGCGCGCAATGATAAAGTCCGGCTGAATGCCGTAGGAGTTCAGCAAACGCACGGCGTTTTGCGTCGGTTTCGTTTTCATTTCTCCGAGCGTGCTCGGCACCGGCAAAAAAGAGACAAGGATAAAGAGCACATCCGCGCGATTCTTAAGCCACAGTTGCCGGGCCGCTTCCAAAAACATAATATTCTGATAATCTCCGACGGTTCCGCCGATTTCAATAACCGACACATCGGAGCCGGATGTTTCGGCGGCGCGTCCAATACGGCGTAAAATCTCATTTGTAATGTTAGGAATCGCTTCTACGCACTTGCCTTTGTATCCTAGCGCGCGTTCTTTATCTATCACATACCGATACACCATCCCGCTCGTAATATAGTCATCGTTTCCTAAATTGAGATTAAGGAATCGCTCATAATTTCCCATATCTTGGTCGCACTCAAGGCCGGAGTTCAACACAAACACTTCGCCGTGTTCGGTCGGGTTCATCGTTCCCGCATCCACATTAAGATACGGGTCTACTTTCACCGGATTCACTGTAAATCCTTTTGCCTGCAAGAGCATCGCGATAGACGCCGTGGTCACGCCCTTGCCGACGCCCGACATCACGCCGCCGATGACGAAAATATATTTATGTTTGCGGGAGCGCATATCAGAGATATTAAAGCAACTTATCTAATTCTTCAAACGAGAAGCCCGTCTGTTTTAATACGGCGCGTAAAGTTCCATACGGCATTGGTTTACTGTGAAGTGAAATAGAGGTCATGCGCAATTCTCCATTTTTAATACATTCAATAAAAACATGGCTGCCTCGCTGGCGTTTAACCTCAAACCCCGCCTTAAGAAGCGCTTTCAAGAGTTGCTTCGGTTTTATCTCGCGGGACGGCATTAGGCGTACGCAAACTTTTTAGAAACGGAAACCGGTATGGACACAGAAGTAACAACAGTTGTGGCGTCATGCTCATTTGGTATACGGTGCCCAAATGCCGCCAAGGATTCAATGTGAAAAGAGATAAGTTTGGTGATGTTCGTAATTGCTATATCAATCGTGCTTCCCCAATCGGCAAGACCGAGTGTCGGGCAATACGCATTAAACACGGTGCGGTTTTTCTTCCCGGCTACCGCTTCTTTTTCTACAACTAGACGGTAATGGTATATATTCTGCATAATATGTAACTAGCATAGCATATCGGATACACATCAAACAACTTATATTTATAAATCTGTATATTCAGCTACACATTAAGATATTTTCGGACGGCTAACCAGCTTGACAGAGCACCGGCAATAAGCCCGGCTCCGCCGATGAGCGCGAGGAACTCAAAAAAATTCGCGTTGTAATAATGGAATAAATTCACTCCGGAGAAGAACGCTTCCGTCGCGTCGCCGAGCCAATAGGTAAGCGGAAAGAAAAGGGTGAGCGTAAGCGCCGCCGCAATAAGCCCGTACAAAATGCCGGAAATGACGAACGGCCCGCGCACAAACCTGCCCGTTGCTCCGACAAGCCGCATCACGGCAATTTCATCGCGAGAAATGTAAATAATGAGGCGCACGGTGTTGAACGCAATCAGAACCGAAATAAGCCCGAGAATTATAGAAACGGCAATGCCGAGCTGCTTCGCTGACGATACAAATTTGGAGAGCCGTTCAAACACGGCTCGGTTGTCTTCGTAATTCACCCGTTCAATGATGGAAAGCTTCGCCGCGGAGAGCGCAGTGTCGCTCTGCAGAAATTTTGCGATGCTTTCATACAGCGACGGATTTTTAGCGTGCACGGAGAGCGTTGCGCCAAGCGGGTTTTCGCCGATTTCACCAAGCGCCTGCAAAATGAGCGAGTCGTTTTGGTTGCGCGTGCGGAATGCTTCAAGCGCCTGCTCGCGTGTCGTGTACAAAACCGAGGCAACTTCGGGGAGCGCTTCTAAAGCCATCTTGACACCCAAGATTTCTTCTTCCGGCGCGGTGGTGGTGAAGGAAACGGTAAGGTCAACCTTGCGCTCTATTTCGTGAAGCGAGCCGTCCAAAAGCGCCAAGGTAAACGCCACCGCGCCGATGGTAAAGAGCGTCACGGCCATAATCAAGACCGCAGAAAGCGACACGAAGGCGTTTCGCATAAAATGCTGCCACCCAGTCCGCAGTATTCTTTTTATGTTAGTCAAAAACATATTTTTACAAAACATACCTTCCCGACGGGTCGTCACGGACTATTTTACCATGTTCAAGGGTAATGACTCGCTTGCCGAGCGAATCAATCACGCCTTTGTTGTGCGTGGTCAAGATTACCGTAGTGCCGAGGTCGTTAATGCGCTTTAGGATCTGCACGATGTCGTAGGTGTTCAGCGGGTCTAAATTGCCGGTCGGTTCGTCTGCAATAAGCACATCGGGCTGGTTCACAATCGCGCGCGCAATCGCGACGCGCTGTTTCTCTCCGCCTGAGAGTTCGTGCGGGAAGTTTTGCATTTTCTCGCCCAAGTCCACGAGCTCCAACGCGTGCGGCACATCCGCCGCAATCTCATCATCTCCCCGCCCTGCCGCCTCCATCGCAAACGCAATGTTTTCGTACGCCGTCCGATTGTTGAGCAAGCGATAGTCCTGAAACACGGCGCCGATGCGGCGCCGCAAGGCATTCATATCCCGTGCCGACAGATGATGAATATCGGTTTCCTCAAAAAATACCGCGCCGTCCGTCGGCGCTTCCTCGGCGAGAAGCATTTTTAAAAGTGTCGTCTTCCCTGCCCCAGAATGCCCAACGACCGATACAAACTCGCGCGGAGAAACGCGAAACGAAACCCCGTCCAGCGCCGTGCACCCGTTGTAGTGTTTGGAAACCTTATCAAAATGAAGCATGCACTCATTGTATCACATCCACCCGCACCTCATCATCCGCGCGCTCTCCGTATGCGTTAATGCACGCAATTTTAATAACCGCGTCTCGCGTAATTCTTCCTGCCGCGGTTCCTGATAGTTTAATGTCTTTCTTTGACCAATTTGCCCTACATCTCGTTGCTCCTTCTGAAATCCATGACAATACGATACGGTCTCTTTTTTCAACTTCAATCGGACCGTCCTGTCCGTTCACTTTGAGGTCAACGGAAACGGTATCAAAAATGGATTCGTTTGTGACATCGCTGAGATTAGATTGCGCTGGAGGAGCGATTTGGTCTGAAACCGGTATCTCCGTTTCAAGCGGCAGCTCTTCGTCATCCCACCCGGGAACCACGATAAATCCGTCTTCATCCAAAACTATTTCTTCGGCGGTGTTGCTCTCAAGGGGGCGGCCGAGAAGCGAGTAGAGTGAAGCGGTGAGGGATGGAGTGGGGATTTGCGCTTGCTTAATAGGGCCCGCCAGTGCGATTTCATATCGGTAATAGGCAGCTTTCATGACCGGCGTTATCTCCCGTACCATGTGTTTCTTATCCATCGCTATCGTTACGCGGCAATTCGAATCAAGTTTTTTTCTTGCCACCGTTATCGCCTCGCACGGAACCGGCTTTTCTTCTATCTCCCAGACGGCATACGTGGGTGAAGGGTTGGGAACGAGTTCAAAGCCCTTCACGGAAAGCG
>CAYORD010000050.1:0-5207 GCA_964406265.1 uncultured Candidatus Saccharibacteria bacterium
GCTTGGGCTTCGCGAAGTACATTGTTTGGGTCAAAATCGGCTGGTTCAATGTCTTTCTTTTCTAACATCTCCTTTCTCACCGTTTCGTATTCCGTTTCTTTCGCCCCGTCGCGCACGCGATTGTAAAACAAGCTTACGAATGTTGCGCCCGCTGCAGCGGACATTCCAAGTTGGAGCGGCGTCATACAGGCGGTGCAATTTACAATCACACCTTCATCATTCAACCGGCGGACAACCCCAAGATAACTGTGCCCTTTATAACTGACCGGAATCTTTATCGCCAAGTTTTTGTATTTCAGAGCTTTTTTAAATTCTCTGGCTTGTTTGAACATTTCCTCTGTATTGTCGGAAAATACTTCAACGCTCAAAGAAAGATTGCGGCCGTCTTTTTTCAAAAGCGCCACAATCTTCTTCATATGTGCAAGGTAACTTCCCTTCGGCTCTTTTGAAAGAAGCGATGGATTCGTGGTAATGCCTAAAATCAGCCCATTTTCCAACGCCTCTTTGATTTCTATAAGATTTGCGGAATCAAGAAATAATTTCATCGCCGTTTATGGTAGCAGAAAAAATACAAAAGAAAAAGCGCCTCGTCTGCGAGGCGCTTTGTAAAACCAGCTACGGCTGTCCGTATGATGCCGATTCGCCGTGCTTGCGAGCATAATGTGCTTTTTGGAGACCAACCGGCATAACATTTCTGAATGAGAGAATGGTATGCCACGCAAGAAACGCAACTTTTTCAAGAATGAGAGCATTATTCACCGCCTCTTCCGCATTCTTGCCGAAAGTGAACGGTCCATGATGCCGTACAAGCACGGCAGGGACTTCAAGTGAAAAACAGTTGGTAATGACGATGCCGGTATGTTTCTCAATGTCTTGTTTCATCTCGCCCTCGGTAAGAGAACGCGTAACCGGAATGGTGCCGTGAAAAGCATCTGCGTGTGTCGTTCCCATACAGGGGATTGGCTGGGCATTTTGGGCGAAAATCGTCGCGTATGGCGAATGGGTGTGCGCGATTCCGCCTATTTCCGGAAACCTCCTATAGATTTCCAAATGTATCGGTGTATCTACCGATGGCTTCCAATCTATGCGCTGCCCACCTTGAACAACTGCCCCTGTTTTGATATCCAGTATCACCATCTGCATCGGCATCATCTCCCTGTAAGAAACCCCGGATGGTTTGATTGCCATCAGATTTCCATGTCGCTCCGACACATTTCCTTCGGTGAGAATCACTAATCCAAGTTCCGCCAATCGTTTATTGTGCGCGCATACTGCGCGCAACAATTCGTTTTCATTCATAAAGACCTTTTTTAATTCTCATCGCACACTATCGCTGAATATGCTCCTTGTAAAGATTGACAAAAAACCAGACACGGTTTATTATAGAAGTTAGAAAACAACCAAACCTAAAATACAAAAAGGAGGAGAACCTTGAAAATCCAAATACATATTGCCGGAACTAAACGGTCAGGAAAAACAACACTTGCACAAAAAATATTGGCTGAGTTAGAACGCAGACACTACCATGCCATCATTTTTGACATTGACGAGGTAAGAAGGACTCTGTTTGGCGAAGCGGACAAAATTGCGGCAATCGGCTCACCAGAAAATCAGAGAATGCATCTTGATGCCCACGAGTGGATATTCACTGTAGAAATACCAAATGCGTTACGATATGAGAAAATTCCGATCATGGTTGCTACGCATTCGCACCGCGCACTTTACGAACGAGCGGTGCAAATTGCATCCACGCAAAAAACAGAACTTAAATTTCTGCTTCTTGAGACACCAGATTGGAACGAAGTTGTTAAAAGGGCTCGGGGCGATGAGCGGTCATTCTCGGACACGGACGATTTGGAGAAAGACCAAAAACAGAAAGAGGCATACCTCGCTTCAACAAATCAATTCAACGAAAGCTACCTAAGTAAGGATGGAAACTATCTATGGATAGCACAAATGCCGCTGGAAGAAATGACGGAAACAGCGATGCGTTATATTTTAGATTAAAAACAAAAAGGACTACGCGGGTAGTCCTTTTACTTTTTCAAGGGTTATGGTTACGGAACGGCAACCCCATTTTCAAGATACATTGGATGCTGTTTTTTGAGTGCAGTAAGGCACGCAGGCAATCGCTTCGCCAAACTCCGCCCAGCACCGAGTAGTCGTATCGCTTCATTAAAAGCCACAAAACGATAATCCGTAATTTCCTTTCCGTCAGGACAAATCTTATTTTCATCCGCGATCTCTCCCCCAGAAAATACGAACTGCAGACTTTCGTCTTTTTCGGCGTTCGCAGGAACATAATCAACGCAGAGAAATTGCAAATGCGTTAGTTCTATCCCCAATTCCTCTTTCACCTCCCTAATGCATGTATTCTTTGGTGATTCATTTTCTTCAACTGTGCCGCCTGGAAACAACCAGCGTTCCTTATAACTTGGCTTTACAATGAGCAATTCTCCTCTCTGATTAAAGATGATCACCATCGCACCCATCCTCTTTTTTGGTAAACTCTTGTAATAATCAAAGTCATTCATGTACATATACAAACCTTTCTTTTCAATCTATCGGCATCCTACCTCTTTCGGATTTCTTTTTCAATCAACTTAAAATCAGGCTTATAAAAAACCGCGCGGTCGTCAATAATGATATCCAAATTGGGTTTGCCGAAAAACAAATCGTGGAACTTGACGCCCCATCCTTCAAGTTGCTTTTTGGTAAAATCGTACCCGTCTTCGTACGCTTTCTTCCAATCATTTTTGTTCCGACCCATAAAACGCGCGGTGAAAAGGTAAATCGTATGCCCTTCGTCGTAGAGTTTATTCACGAGCGCAATCGCCTCTTTGTTCGGCTTCGCTTCGCTATAGTCCAACCCTTCCACTTGATTACAAAGAACTCCATCAATATCGAAGCAGATCTTTTTACCACTAATTGAAAGTCGGGCTTGCCCGCCGAAGCCTTGGCGAAGGCGGGGCATTTTATGTTTCGCGCCGTCCTCAACGAGAAATGAATCCGAATCCTCATCTTTTGTGGAGATTTCAATAATCACCGCATCTTCCAAGCCGCCGCGCTGATGCATAAGCCCTGGCGGAATCAGCGCGGCAGAGCCATCGCCCATTTCAAAAAACCGGTCTTCGCCGCGCCCGGCGCGCAACCGAAGCAGAAGTTTTCCTGAATGGATGGAATAACTCTCTAATTTTCGGCAATGATACTCCAAACTTGCGGCGCATTCTTTTTTCACTAGCATTCGTTTGGCGGCGTAATGTGGTGTGCTGACAATCGTCTCAATGGTACCCCAGTATTTGTCACGAAAATCAGTCGTACCAAACGGCGTGCCATAGCGGCGGCGTTTCTCTGGAAGACCGCGAAATACATAGAGCGTCGTGGCGCGCGCCGCGCGAAGCGCGGCGCGTTTTCTCGGCGCGAGTGTTATCGCTTGTTTTTCCTTTACGGACTCCACACCGACCGTGAATTCTCCCGCTTCCACAAAAATAGTCGCCTCTCGTTTCGCGTCTGCGGAAAACGACGCGAGCTTTCCTGCAGAAATCTCCCATTGCTCAAAACGGAACTCGTGTGTATCGGCAATTACGCGAAAAATTCCCCACGACTTTTTTATCGTCGCCGGGACAGTGATAAACCGGTCCAATGTTTTTATATCAATGCCGTACATATTTTGGCGGTTCTGCACCAACAACTGTTGTAGAGAGCGCCGCCCAGAAATTGGCGAACCGAAGCGCATCTTCATCTGGGGGAAACTCGCGCGCCGCGAGCGCCGCGAGGAACGCATCGCCCGCACCGCAGGGATCAATCGAATCCACAGGGTGCACGGGCGAGACGAGGTACGCCCCCGATACCAACGCGACCGAACCGTGTTCACCCCGCTTGACCACAATCGATGCGCTCTTGAGCGTGGCAGAAAGACGGCGCAAAGACTGCGCAAGATCGCTGTCGCTAAATGAAGAATCAACAGATCGCGCTTCATCTTCATTGAGACAAAACATATCGGCACCTTCATACCACGCATGATTCCCAGAAAACTGCGACACTTGCGAATCAACGATAACAGGCACGCCTTTCTTTCGAGCGAGCGCGACCAATTGCGACGCAAGGCGCTTGCTTAAAAGTCCGTGCCTATAGTCGGATACGACGAGCAGACGGCATCGCGCGAGATATTTTTCCGCGTACGCATAGAGGCGGCTCTCAGCCGCGCGCGAGAGCGTTCGGTCGTCGAGTGTATTCCATTTAAATGCTTTTCTCCCGTCAACCACAAACCGTTCTTTGACCGTTGTGTGCCTTTCTTTTTCACGAACAAAACACTTTGTGAGGTTTTTATGCGTCCATTCTTTTTCATACGCGCTCCATGCGTCATTACCGAGTAAAGAAATGAGAATAACTTTTTGTTTCAGTTCCAGGATGTTGCGTACCAGAAGTCCCGCTCCGCCCCATGAGTGGCGCGTTTCTTTCTCGCGCCCCACCACGACACCGCCTTCGGAGTCGGCGAGCGGCGCGCCAAAGTGGTAGCTGTCTAAAATAACATCACCAATAACCATAATCGGCTTATCTGTTTTTGATTTTTTCAATGACATCGGTTGATGAATATTTAACGCCGGATGACTGCATCACGAGCGGACACACTTTCACTTCTATGTGCGCAGGAATCTTATCGCGGCGGCGTACTTCCTCAGCGGTCCACTCGCCGCCCTTTACCACAATGTCCGGTTGAATATCGCGAACAATCCCTATTGTTTTTACATCGTCAAAAACAACAACTTGGTCAATGTATTGGATGGTTTCAAGCGCCGCTTTTCGTTCCGATGCGGAATTAATTGGCCGCCCTTTCCCCTTGAGCCGTTTCGCCGCACGGTCCGAATTGATGCCGACCACGAGCCGCCCACCGAGCGACTTCGCAAACTTAAAGAGTTCAAGGTGCCCTTTGTGTAAAATATCAAAAATCCCGTTGGTGAAGACGATTTTTTCACGCGCGTGCGTTTTTGTTTTTTCCACGCGTCGCACATGTCTGCCTTCCCCAAACGCCGTCTCAAGCCAAACACGCACAATGTTTAAATTTTCCGAAAGCGAGTTTACCCACGCACCAAGACAAAGTACATTTGCATCGTTGTGTTCGCGCGTCTTTTGCGCCACATTCTCGCTATGCACGAGCGACGCGCGCACATTAGGAAAGCGGTTCGCGACGATGCTCATACCGACTC
>CAYORD010000051.1:0-5102 GCA_964406265.1 uncultured Candidatus Saccharibacteria bacterium
GACTGCCGCAAAAATGCGGAAAGATTTTCTGAAGAACGATTTAAAAAAGAAATTGCGGACACGACGCGACTTCCCGTCCATAGCGAGCCAGAGTTCTGGTCGTCCGCACAGGCGCAGCGTTGGCAAGGCAAAACAGAAAAACTTGACGCCTCCGCCGCGGCAATTATCTTGCAGAGTTTTTTGGACAGACAAAAAAGTATATTGTTATCACAACCAGTCGTATCCGGGATTACTGAAGCACTGTAACGGATTTCGTATAGCATCTAAAATAAAAGAAATGTTGTATACTAGACGAAATGAAAAAAGGGAAGAAACAGATTGTAGCGAATTGGAAAATGAACCCGGGGACGGCGGCGCAGGCGCGTGCGCTGTTTCTCGCGACCCGCCGTGCCGCCACGGCGGCACGGCGGGTTTCCGTAACGGTGTGCCCGCCGTTTCCGTTTCTGCCGCTTTTTTCGCGCCTTTCAAACGGCGTCATTTCTCTCGGCGCGCAAGACGCCTTCTGGCGGAACGGCGGGCCATACACCGGCGAAGTGTCGCCGGAGATGCTTAAAGATGTCGGCGTCACCCTCGCCATTGTCGGGCATTCCGAGCGCCGCGCGCGGTGCGAAACGGACGATGTCGTGTCGCGAAAGGCGCAAGCAGTTGTTCGCGAAGGGCTTACTGCTTTGGTGTGCATTGGCGAACGAACGCGAGACGAAAACGGCGATTTTTTCGGTGTATTGCGCGAGCAGATGAAAGCATCGTTTTCAAGAGTTCAACGCCGGTTTTTGTCGGATATCGTGATTGCCTATGAACCCTTGTGGGCGATCAGTAAGAATTGGCGCGACGCCGCGTCGCCTTCGGTTGTGCGCGAGACCGCGATTTTTATCCGCAAGGTGCTCGCGGATCTGTTTGGCGAAGCGGGGGTTGCGGTTCCTATTCTGTACGGCGGAAGTGTCGGACCTGAAAATGCCCCCGCACTCTTGCGCGACGGCGATATTGCCGGTTTTCTCATTGGGCACGAAAGCTTGGACGCCGAAGCGTTCGCGTGGATTATACGAATTGCCAATGACACTTGATTTTAAAACGATTCGGGAGTGCGGAGCTCTGCGCGGGAAGCGCGTATTTTTGGCGATTGATTTGAATGTTCCGATACAAGATGGAAAGGTCGTTGATGATTACCGTATTGCGCGAAGCAAGAAGACGCTTGATTTTTTACAGCAACACAACGCACGCACGCTCCTCGTATCACACCGTACTAATGAAGATGAGTCGCTCATACCCGTGTATGAAGAGATAAAGAAACTTTACCCGATTGTGTTTGCAAAAACGCTTGAGGAGGCAAGAACTGCGCTTGCAAAAGCGAAGAACGGCTCGTTTGTCTTGCTTGAGAATATCCGCCAATTAAGAGGTGAGAAAGAAAACAGAGAAGCGTTTGCAAAAGAGATTGCCTCGCTCGCTGATGTGTATGTCAATGAAGCATTTTCCGTTTCGCACCGCGCGTACGCGTCTGTGGTCGGCGTGCCGAAGTTTTTGCCTCATTACGCCGGTTTTCTTTTTGAAGAAGAAGTACGCAATCTTTCAAAGGCATTTTCTCCCGCGCATCCATTTCTTTTTATTCTCGGCGGCGCAAAAACAGAAACAAAACTGCCGCTTCTTAAAAAGTTTCTTTCCATTGCCGATACGGTATTTGTCGGTGGAGTACTTGCGAATGATGTGTTTAAGGCGCGCGGCGAGCCGGTAGGCAGTTCATCTGTTTCTGTAATGGCTTTTCCGAGTGTGTTGTTGCACCACCCGAAATTGCGCGTACCGTGCGATGTCGTGCGAAGCGGGGATAGAATTACGGATGCGGGAGAGAAAACTGTTGCCGATATTCGCGCCAGCGTACGCGCCGCAAAATTGGTCGTGTGGAACGGGCCTTTGGGAGAATACGAGAATGGTTTTATCGCCGGTACGGAAGGAGTGGCGCGCGCGCTTGCCGAAAGCGGCGCAGAAACAATTGTCGGCGGGGGCGATACGCTCGCCTCAATCGCGCGGCTCGGGATTCGCGAAAAGTTTTCTTTTGTCTCAACCGGCGGCGGCGCGATGCTCCAGTTTCTCGCCGACGGAACTTTGCCCGGCATAGAAGTTCTCCAAAAATGATCTTAGCATTAAAATACGGCCGTATCTTAATGCTAATTAAAGAGAGTTTCGGATTTTGGAGGCGATTTCAGCCATCTCGCCGTTTTTGTACGCACGCCGTTCTTTATCGTGTGTTCCGTGTGTGATGTGTGCCTGCATATCTTTCTCAAAACGAGGAATGATATGGATGTGAGCGTGAAAAATTACTTGCCCTGCGGCGCGGCCATTGTTCATAGAAATGTTAATTCCGTCCGCGTTGAGCGCGGTTTTGACGGCGCGCGCGACTTTTTTGACGCGCGCGCCGAGGATTCCGAGCTCCGCGTCTGGAATATCAAAAAGGTTCTCGTAGTGCTTCTTGGGTACGACCAGCGTATGGCCGATGCTTGATGGGCTGTTGTCTAGAAATGCGTAGACATTGTCGTCCTCGTATACCTCGGTTGAAGAGATTTCTCCATTCGCGATAATTTTGCAGAAAATGCAGTCGGTCATTACTTTATTATATGATAAGATTGCCGAATGAAAAACTATGCCGTGCGGGAGCGGACGAAGGAAGATCTGATTGAGCATCTGCTTTTTCATCGTGGTATTACGAGTGCAGAGGATACGGAATGCTTTTTAAATCCGGATTATGATAAACATACGCACGACCCGTTTTTGATGAAAGATATGGAGAAGGCCGTGGGGCGGGTTTTGAAAGCAATAGAGCATAACGAGCGAATTGCGATTTTTAGCGACTATGATGCGGACGGGATTCCGGGGGCAGTGGTACTTCACGACTTTTTTAAGAAAATCGGTTATGCAAATTTTGAGAATTACATTCCCGACCGGCATAGCGAGGGTTTCGGATTGAATGAAAATGCGATAGCGGAATTAGCCGCGCGCGGCGCGCGGCTTCTCGTTACGATTGATTGCGGCATTACGGATGTAAAAGAAGTCGCGTGCGCAAATAATCTCGGGCTTGATGTAATTATCACCGACCACCACTTGTTGGGCGCATCTATCCCGCCTGCATTTGCGATTCTTGACCCCAAGCAATCCGACTGTGCGTATCCAGAGAAAATGTTATGCGGAAGCGGCGTGGTTTTTAAGTTGGTACAAGCATTGTTGCAACGGCTGAACCAACTGCCAACTACTAACAACCAACTACCAACGAAAGGATGGGAGAAATGGTTACTTGATATGGTTGGGCTAGCCACCCTCTCCGATATGGTGCCGCTTACAGGCGAGAATCGCGTGTTCGCACATTTCGGATTGAAAGTGCTTCGCAAGTCGCCGCGCATAGGGCTCGGTCAGTTGTTACAGGAATTGCGTATCAATCGGGGAGACCTGACGGAAGATGACATCGGCTTTATGATTACTCCACGCATCAACGCGGCATCGCGTATGGGCGTGCCGATGGACGCGTTCCGCTTGTTTGCAACGATTGACGCGGCGGAAGCCGGTGCGCTCGCCGCGCATTTGAATCACATAAACCATGAGCGCAAGGGAAAAGTGGCGTCGCTCGTAAAAGAGGTGCGGAAGATTGTCGCGGCACAACATACGGAACGAGCGCCGCTTGTCGTCGTTGCGGGGAACCCGAACTGGCGTCCTGCCCTACTTGGTTTAGTAGCGAATACACTCGTCGCCGATTATCAAAAGCCCGTGTTTGTATGGGGGAGAGAGGGCGACACGAATCTGAAAGGTTCCTGTCGCTCGGACGGGAGCGTTGATTTGTCGCTCCTGATGCGGGAAGCGCGCTCCGTGTTTTCGGATTTTGGCGGGCATAAAGAAGCGGGCGGGTTTTCTGTTGCGCTGGAAAAAGTGCACTTATTGGAAAGCGAATTGGAGCGCGCGTATGAGAAAATGCGTTTGAACCGAGAAACGGAGCCGCGATACGCAGTAGATGCGCGCATCAGTATAGATGAAGTGAGTTCGGTTCTGTGGAACGACATTGTAAAACTTGCGCCGTTCGGCATCGGGAATCCGAAACCGCTTTTTTTGTTTGAGCAACTTGTGGTGAGTGCCGTTGAATTGTTTGGAAAAGAAAAACAGCACCTTAAACTTATTTTCGCAAAATCAAACGGCGGGCGCATATCTGCCGTGGAGTTTTTTGCAAAACCGGAAGATTTCGGCCCGCCCCCCGCAGCCGGTGGTCGGGTAAACCTCCTTGCGCACCTTGAAAACTCCACCTTCGGCAACCGCTCTGAACTTCGGTTAAGGATTGTTGATTTGGTATAATCTTGAATTATGCCTATTGAATCCATAATCATCTTCACCGACGGGGCGGCGCGGGGAAATCCGGGGCCGGGCGGATTTGGGGCAATTGTTATTGCGGTCAATAAAGTCACCGAGATTGGCGGGCGGGAAGCGCACACGACGAACAACAGAATGGAATTGATGGGTGCAATTTCTGCGCTTGAGTATCTTTCAAAGAAGGATGCAAAAGACATCACACTGTATGCAGATTCCAATTATGTAGTCCTTGGTATGACACAGTGGGCTGCGCGGTGGCAGAGAAATGGATGGAAGACGGCGAACCGGAAGCCGGTGGAAAATCAGGACTTGTGGGAACGGTTGCTTTCTGCCGCGAACGGAAAGGAGATTCACTGGAAACGAATTGAAGGGCACAAAGGCATCGCGGGCAACGAGCGGTGCGATGAGATTGCGACTGCCTTTGCCGACGGAGAAGAGGTGAAATTATATTCTGGTGTTCTCAAGAATTATAGAATAAGAAATATATTGAATGTACCGTGATTCATATTTGTATGCAGGATTAGGCGGGTTCGTGGCGGGAATATTTTTGCGCTCGTTTGTGAATTTTGGTGTTGGGTTTTCCTTGTTTTTTGTTTTGTTAGCCGCGGTTTTGTCTCTGATTTTCTTCCTCTCGCCCTTTTCTAAGGGGGAGAAGCCGCCAGCAGGCGGAGAGGGGGTGGATTCAGGTATACAACCACCACCCCGTCCCGACCTTCAGTCGGGACACCCCTCCTTAGAAAAGGAGGGGAGGAAGAACTTTGCACTTA
>CAYORD010000052.1:0-5066 GCA_964406265.1 uncultured Candidatus Saccharibacteria bacterium
CTCCGGCGCTGTCGCGCCCGTGAGCCGTTCAAAAAATGAGAGTTTTCGAGCCATAGTTATTTATACGACGAATTGTAACATAGATAGTCAAGCGAGTAATCCACAGTTAGAGTTTTTTCACTTTCTCAAATATTGCAAGCACCACGATAATCGTCGCCCACGCGATGGCGAATGCAGTGATAAGCGAGCGGTTGGTTTGCGTGTTGATAATCAAGTTAAAACCGGCGTGGAGCGCGGTGGCGACAATGAGCCCGACGAAAATCGCAATGTCACGCGCTTTCCTGCCTTTGTAAAAGTAAAACGCGCCGAATGCGCCGATCAAGCTGGATGCCGCGATATGAAGGAGCGTTGCGCCGATAAAACGCAAGTTTCCCGTGAGCAAGCTTTTCGCAATGTCGCCGTTTGCAAGCGGCGCGATGAGGAAGAGCGTATTTTCCAGCGCGGCGAAACCGAGCGCCGCGGTGAGCATATAAATCATATCGTCAACCGGCTCGTCGCACACTTTTCTGCGAAGCGCCGTGAAGTACGCGAAGCCGAATTTGAATACTTCCTCAACGATTGCCCACAAAATGAGCGTAATAGAAAAAGCAAACCCCATACCCATAATAGAACGCTCTGCAACATAGGCGAGAAGCGCTGCAAGCATACCGCCCATGAAGGTGAGCACGATTGCACCGCGCGGCTCCGGATGCAAACGGTCTTCGTGTAGCCAGAACCAAAGCCACAGGAGGGCGGGAAGGAACCCGCCGAGGAACGCGAACAATAAAGTTGAAATAGACATATTATTTTGTTGGCCAACTTTCTACCATAAGCAGATTTTTATTTTCCATTAAACTCCATATCTCTTCCGTAATAAACGGCATAAAGGGGTGGAGGAGTTTTAGTGAATTTTCCAAGAGGTAATGGAGTGTCGCGCCGCGCGCAGGCATTTTTTTGCTTTCTTCAATAATAACATCCGCAAAACGATGCCATATGAAATGGTATATTTTTTCCGCCGCGAGGTGGAAGCGATACGCCTCCATATCACTCGTAATGTCTTTCGCGAGCGTTTTGAATTCTTTCTGCAGTTCCGCGTCAATCGCGCCGGTTCGTTCGCGCGAGAGCACAAACCGCGCAATATTCCAGAGTTTATTCGCAAAATGCTTGTATCCTTTTATTTTGTCCTCCGAAATGTTGGTGTCCGTTCCCGGCGTGTTGCCGACAATAAGCGCCATCCGTCCCGCATCCGCGCCAAATTTCTTTGCGACATCAATCGGGTCTATGCCGTTGCCGAGTGTTTTGGAAAACTTCCGCCCCTGCGCATCGCGCACAAGGCCGTTTAGATACACCGTGCGGAACGGCACAACCCCGAGCGCGTATTCCGACATCAGAATCATCCGCGCCACCCAAAAAAACAAAATATCCGAGCCGGTTTCCAGCACATCCGTCGGGTGATAGTTCGCCAAATCGTTTTCCTGTCCGGGCTTGCCCCGCGTAGCTTTAGCGAAGTTGGGCTTGCCCCGCGTAGCGCTTTGCGCATAGTGGGGCCATCCTAATGTTGAAAATGTCCACAGTCCGGACGAAAACCAAGTGTCCAGCGTATCTTCTTCTCCTTCTATCGGAATCTTGTGCCCGTACCAAATCTGCCGCGAGATGCACCAATCGCGGAGGTTCTCAATCCAATGGAAGTAGGTTTTGGTGAAGTGTTCAGGAATAATTTTAATCTCGCCTTTTTCCACCGGCTCGCGCATGAGTTCTTTTAGCGTCTTTTCGCCGCGTGCCGGAATCGGTTTATTTACATTTACAAACCACTGCAATTTCGGGAGCGGTTCAACGATTCCGCCCGTGCGTTCCGCCGTTGCGATGTTGTGCGTTACCTCTTCTTCTTTTTCCACTAGCCCCTTTTCTTTGAGCCATGACACCACAATTTCACGCGCTTCCATTACTTTCTTGCCTTCCACTAGCGTACCCGCGTTTTGCATTCGTGCGTATTCGTTTATAATCACGCGGTTTTTGTCCAAACCGTGCCTCGCCGCAATCTCCCAATCGGTTATGCTGTGCGCGGGCGTAATGCCGACCGCGCCGGTGCCGAACTCTTGGTCAACTTCTTTGTCGCCTACAATTTGTATGGAAAGCGGTACGCCAACAAGATCGGTTATCGCAAGTGTCTGCCCGATATATTTTTTCCACTTTCCGTCCGGATGCACCGCAACGCCCGTATCGCCGAGTTTTGTTTCGGGGCGCGTTGTCGCAATCGGGATAGGGAAGTCCTTGCTGTAGCGGAACGAATAGAGTTTTGTCTTTTCTTCTTTGTATACGATTTCATCGTCTGAAATAGTGGTTTGGCCTTTCGGGTCCCAATTCACAATCCGGTTTCCGCGGTAAATCAATCCGTCATCGTACATCATCTTAAACATTTCCTGTACGGCCTTCGTTCGTTTTTCATCCAGCGTAAACGCTTCGCGCGACCAGTCGCACGACGCGCCAAGCGTTTTTATTTGCGACACGATCGTGTCATGGCTTTCTTGTGCAAACTTTTCTACGCGCTTCAAAAATTCCTCGCGTCCGAGGTCGTGGCGCGACTTTTTCTCGCTTTTATAAATATCTTTTTCAACGCGCGACTCTGTCGCAATCGCCGCGTGGTCGGTGCCGGGGAGCCAGAGCGTTTTAAACCCGCGCATCCGCTTGTAACGAATCATAATATCTTGAAGCGTGAGCATAAGCGCATGCCCCATATGCAAAACGCCCGTTACATTCGGGGGAGGCATTATTATGGAGAAGTGTGTAGCTTGTAGCGGGTAGCGTGTAGCGGGGAGATTGTCGGGGTTGAAGAAACCGCTATCTTCCCAGAGCTTATAAATCCGCGCTTCGGTATCTTGCGGATTGTAGGGCTTCGTGAGTTTTTCCGGAGTCATATTCATTTATTATAGCAAATAAGCGTATACAGCAAAGATTTGACTTACATACTCGCTTATGTTAATCTCTATACAGAAAAAACAAAACGAAAGGTCCTTTGAAAATAAAAAAAGAAAAGACAAAACTGCGAAAGGCATACAAAGCGACTGTAACGCTTTCTCCCCAAGTGGAGAAGACGGTACGGCAACTCTCCAGCGCAATGATTTATTTGTGGAACAGCGCTGTGGGAGAGGCGGAAAAATGGCTGGAGAAAAAGGAGAAATCAATTACCGCATATTCATTCAACTACTGGCTGACCGATATGCGGAAAAAGAGCATAACACTCAAAGACGGTACCATTCTTGCTCTTGGAGATATATCGTCTGATATGGAGCGCGAAGTGCTCCGGAAGCTCGCTGGTTCATACCAATCTTTTTTTCAATTAAAAAAGAACAAAGATGCGCGAGCGCGAAAGCCGGGACTGAAAGATGAACACTGGTTTCAAACGCTCTCATGGTCATCGTTCAGCATTTCCGACGGTGTTCTCTATGCGCCTGGATGTCAAAAAGAACGAATAGAAATACCGCTCGGCGATTACCTGCGCGAGAAGATTCAAGGAAAAGAAACAATTCATGCAACGCTTGCGTTTTGCCGGGACCGCGGAACATTTGAGTTGAGTATCGTTGTCGCTTCACCTCTTCCGCCCGCAATTGAGAACCCGCTATTTTTTCGGGCGATTGACCTCGGGGCGGGAGATGTCGCGGTAACCGACTCTGACGGTTCTGAGTTTCTTATTCCGTCCCGCCGCTCCGATAAATTCTGGAGGAAACAAGTGCGACGCATAGAAGCGCGAACGCGTCTGCGCAAAAAACATTCGCGCGGTTGGAAACGACTTATGAAAGCGCGCCGCACAATCTTCAATAAAAGCGGTGACCAACATATTTCGTACCAACGCAAGCTGGCTCACGCGCTTGTGGAGAAAAAAGTTGAGTGCATCATAGTCGGCAAGCCGCACACGCGGCTTGGACTGGCGAAGTCGACAGAAGGCACCGCTGACCAGCATTGGGGAGCGCAGAATACGGGGTATATGTTTCGTCTCTTTTTGTATATAAAAGAGAAAGCAGAAGAACGAGGTGTGCGGGTAATTGAATTTCCCGACCCGGCGCGTCAAGGTGCTCTTTGCGATCCGGTAAGCAAATTTATGGCGAGCCGCGCACTGCTTACAAAGGGGTTGGAAAGTACTGGTATACCCAATCCAACATCGTTCACGCAAAGAAGTTTTTTGTTTAAACAGTAATACACCAAGCCGAGGATGAATTGTCCTCGGCTTGACTTTTTTACGGATTAGATTATATTCTTAAACGGAACTGTTTTTTTGACTTTTGGAAGATTTGAGAAGAATACCCCCTGTTTTCGAATAGGTAAGGATATTATTCTCAATATAAACAGCAGATATGACGCTTCGGTCGGACTATGCCCTGTACCCGGGCCGTCGTGGCTTTGCAAAGAGCCACGGATGAAGCGTGTCCTTGAGGCACGAAAATCACCCTTTTCTTAACTCGAGATACCCTCCATTTCAGAGGGTGGTGGGGTACAACGCGCTCCTCAAGACCTTGGAAGAGCCGCAATTCTAGACACCCTCCAAAAGTCAATCTTTATTATCGCCTCGCATTTTTGTGAAGCGATTTTGTTTACATCTCGTTTCGTGTCGCAAGCTGGGAAAGATTGGTCTAATACCTCTTTTCTCACGGAAAAGTGTGAGTTTTTCTAGAAGGAGTGCATTCATAACTCTGATATTTTCGCGGTTCCGTCAGCACGGAGTTCTGCGGACGACGGATACAGTTTTCCGTGCGCGATTTTTCCGTACGCGGCGAGGGCTATCATTAGCGCATTATCGGTCGTGTGCGGGATTTCTGGAATGAGGAGCGCGACATTTTCTTCCGCAGCGAGTTTTCCAAACTCGCTGCGGATATGCGTATTTGCAATAACGCCGCCCGCGACAATGAGCGTCTGCGCGCCGTATTCGCGGAGCGCGCGTTTTGTTTTTGATATGAGCACTTCGATAACGGCGTCTTCAAACTCTCGCGCAATCTCACTGACGACACCCGGAGTTTCCCGCCCATCAACATCGGGTGGCGGAATAAAGCCGATTTTCTTGAGCAAATACAGCACGGCGGTTTTGATGCCTGAAA